>JBFWWA010000197.1:0-7863 GCA_050246455.1 Planctomycetaceae bacterium | reverse complement strand
TTGAACGCGAACGCGCGTGATGCTGAATCATAGCCTAACTTCTTCGATCATCGGAGCACAGACATTCCTGTCTGTGCCGATCGGTCATCGACTCAGGAAATGCACAGACAGGAATGTCTGTGCTCCGGACCATGGGGCAATGTCGGTGGCCGGTCGGGTGCGGGGCCGAGTCTGCTACAGCCGTGGAGGCGCCGGTTTGATCGGAGCCTGCGCTCCCTCAATTCCCACCGTCTTCACTTTCCGCTTGTAGACGCGGTCGCCGCAGGTTGCGAACAGCACGTCGCGGTTCGCGCCGCCGAAGCAGAGGTTCGCGCACTTCCCGTTCGGAGTCGGGATGATGCAGTTGACGCGGCCTGCAGGGTCGCAGATCTGCACACCCATCCGGGTCGCGACGTACAGCCGCCCCTCCTTGTCAACACGCATCCCGTCGGCGCCGGCATCGTCGGCGGTGTCGTGGGTGTGGAGATGGAAATACTTCTGCTTGTGCGCGAGTGAACCGTCAGACTGAATCTGGTAGCTATAGACCCACTGCGTCCGGCTCTCCGCCACATAGAGGAGCGACTGATCCGGCGACATCGTGACGCCGTTCGCGAACTTGAGGCCGGTATCGACGACCTTCTTCTCCCCCTTCGGAGAGATGTACCAGACTTTGCTCTGTTGATTGCTTTCGCGCGTCGGGTTTGTGACGTAGAACGACCCGTCGTGGCGGGCGACGATGTCGTTGCCTCGGAATCCGTCTGCAATCACCGTCGGCTTTCGCTCGGCGTCGTAGGCAAGAACCTGCTCTGATCCGCCGGCAACCGCGTAGAGCCGGCCGTCCGCTCCGAACGCCTGGCCGTTGGCACCGCGCGAATCGCTCAGGTAGACGCTGACGTTCCCATCGAGATCCACCTTGTGCGTTTTATTGTTCGGAATGTCGTTGAAGTAGACGACTCCCAACGGATCGGCCGTGGGGCCTTCGGTGAACTTGTACCCTTCGCCGACGAGTTGCCATTCTTCGCCCGGAATGAGGACTTCCTTGAGCTTGAGCGAGCCTTCACCCTTCGCAACGGGCTGTGGCCAGTCCTTCCAGAGCCAGCGCATCGCGTCCGGAAAGACTTCGGTGGCGTGCTTCGTGTTGTGTCCGCCGTCCCCCCACGCGTGATTGACTTCGTACCCGGAGTGGACGAACGCGCGCTCCATTTCCTGGTTGGCCATCCACCAGTCGCCCCCGTAGGCGTTGTTATCGTTGCTGCCGTCTTCGAGGAAGACTCGAATTCCCTTCGGCTCGTACTTGCGGATGAGAGTCGGGTAGACGTTGCCGCCGCGGAGCCCGACAAACGTGCCGATGCAGGAAAAGACTCGCGAGAACGCATCGGGCCGCTCCCAGGCGGCGGTGAATGCGCAGATGGCGCCGCTGCTCGATCCGCCGATGGAGCGATCATTTCCCGATTTCGAAAGCCTGATCGGACGACCGTCGGCGGTCGATTTCGTTTCGACGTCGGGAAGCAGTTCTTCGAGCAGGAAGCGGGCGTAGGCGTCGCCGAGGCTGTCGTACTCAAAACTGCGGTTGAAGCGATCGATCGCCTGATCGTTCTGCGCGGGAACGCGGCCATGCATCACGAAGACGCCGATCGTCACCGGCATCTCTTTCTTGTGAATCAATTCATCGAACACGGCCGGCGCGTTGTACTGAATGCCATCCTGATTCACATGGACACAAGCGGGAGTGGCGGGGTCGTACTGCTTCGGCACGTAGACCCAGTATTCGCGAACAGTGCCAGGGTAGATTCTGCTGTTCTCGAACTTGTACTTCGCGACCTCACCTTTGGGCGCGTCGGCCTTTTCATCGGCGGCGCTGAGAGCGGCCGGAGAAACGAAGAACAGAAGCGCGACGACAGCGAGCGACTTTAGTGCAGGCGAAGACATCAGCGAGCGACTCCAGTTGCGCGACAATGGACCGAGGTTATGGCCGGTCTCCCGACCGCACCACACCGATTGACCGAAGGTCTGAACGAATCGGAAGACCTGCGGTCGGGGGGAGCGTCGAGGTCAGGAGACCGCGACTCAATGCATGCGCCTTCGATCATGCAATCGCGAGGCCCTGGAGTCAAACGGAGATGAAGCCCGGGCCAGTGGAATCGCGCTGTGCGACGGCATTCAGTTGGAAAACAGGCCGGGCTTATGCTCTCGGCCATCGAAGTTCAGCGGCGCCCCGCCATTCTTTAGCCGATCAGGATTCGGATTGTTGAATCCGTAGCCTCCGCGCCAAAGCTCATTGATTTCCTGATGTTCATCCGACGCGCAACCGGTCACGACAGTCATCGCAAAGAGCAACGACGCGATTGCCAGTGAGCGCCGCACTCGTGTGGCCTCCGACGACCGACAATGGAACCTCGCCGACTCGCGGACTTTTCTCCGATTGCGATCAGCGCCCGAAGTATTCGTTCTCAGCGGCCTGCATCGCCTGCACTTTTTTGCGGTCACGTTCGAGATTCGGATTGTTCTCGAAACTGTGACTCATATTCTGCAGCTGAGCCGAAGGCCGCTCGTTCTCCGATGCGCAACCGCCGACGAACACCAGCGCCAGCAACGCGACTCCAGCCGGCAGAGATAAACGCATCAGGAATCCTCCGTGAAAGGGGTGCGGATGTTAACCATCCCCCTCAATTCCGGCAATAAGATTTCCACCGGGGACGGAGGGTGGGATTTCGGTGCACCACGGAGACAAGGAGTTCCCGGAGAAGAGCGGGGAGAATCCAATAAGGAACCCAGGAAGCCAGGAAGAAATACGAGGATGGAGGATCGAAAATCAGGGCAAGGTGTGCGAGCCCGCTACCTGCCATTCTCCATCCCCGATCCTCCACCCTCGCCCAGATTCCTGGTTTCCTGGGTTCCTTATTCTCAACTCTTCCGCAATTTCCCTTTCCTTGAACTCCGTGTCTCCGTGGTGAGCCTCACTTCACCCGGTCTGAGGCAGGTCCATGAGGTGGCCGAAGCGTTCGAGGACGTGGATTTTGAGGGGGGCGTACTCTGAGGTGTCGAACTCACCGCTGTCGACGAGAGCGAACGCCCGCTTGCGGGCTTCATCGAGAATCTCTTTGTCGCGGACGAGGTCCGCCACTTTGAGGGGAAGCTGGCCGTGCTGGCGAATGCCGAGAACGTCCCCCGGGCCGCGGAGCTCGAAGTCGGTCTCGGCGATTTTAAAACCGTCTGAGAATTGCTCCATCGCCCAAAGTCGGCTGACCGCTTCGGGACTCTCGGAATCGGAAAAGAGGAAGCAGTAGCCCTGAAACTTGCCGCGCGCGACGCGTCCGCGAAGCTGATGGAGCTGCGAGAGCCCGAACTGGTGCGCCTGCTGGATGATCATCAGTGTTGCATTCGGGACATCGATGCCGACTTCAATGACGGTCGTCGAGACGAGCACCTGCACATGGCCGTTGCGGAACGATTGCATCACGGCGGCGCGCAGATCGCGATCCATCTGCCCGTGCACCATGCTGACGCGAAAATCCTTGAGCTCGCCAGTCGAGAGATTGCGATAGGTCTCTTCCGCGCTCGCGCCGGAGTCGTCGGAAAGGTCGACCGCCCCTTCGATGCGAGGGCAGACGACGTATGCCTGCCGTCCGCGCTCGAGATGCTTGCGGACGAACTCCCAAGAGCGGGCGCGCGTCTGGGGACTCTGCACGCGGTGCGTCGAAACTTTCTGGCGGCCGGGAGGAAGCTCGCTGATCGTCGTGATGTCGAGATCGCCGAACTGGGTGAGGCAAAGGCTGCGCGGAATTGGAGTGGCCGTCATCACCAGAACGTGCGGCGAAAGGCCGTCGCTCGCGAAGCCGGCGCGCTGCAGCACGCCGAATTTGTGCTGCTCGTCGATCACCGCGAGCCCGAGCTTGCCGAAGCGGACAGATTCCTGGATGACCGCCTGTGTTCCGACGACGAGCTGCACGCGCGCCGCGGCGATGTCGTCGCGTGCCTGCTTTCGCTGGGCAGCAGTCAGGTTGCCGGTCAGCAGCAGCCGATTCACCCGGCTGTGCGTGAGAGTCTGCTCGACCGTCCCCCAATGCTGATTCGCGAGAACTTCGGTCGGCGCCATGAGGACCGCCTGGTAACCGGAGGCAACTGCAACGAGCATTGCGTAAAGAGCGACTGCAGTTTTCCCGGCACCGACGTCGGCCTGAAGCAGCCGATGCATCGAGAATTCGCGGGCGAGGTCGGCGGCGATTTCGCGGACCGCCTCGTTCTGACCGGCGGTGAGCTGGAACGGAAACAATCTGCGGATGCGTGCATCGATTTTTGCGGTCGTCGGCAATGACGGGGCGTGTGTGCGGGATTTCCAGGAACGGCGCCGCAACGCCAGACCAAGCTGGAACTCGAACAGGTCGTTGAAGATCAAACGGTGCCGGCCCGCCTCGTACTGTGCCTTATCAACGGGACAGTGCAGGCCGCGGACGGCTTCGCGGATA
Source organism: Planctomycetaceae bacterium (assembly GCA_050246455.1). Taxonomy (GTDB): domain Bacteria; phylum Planctomycetota; class Planctomycetia; order Planctomycetales; family Planctomycetaceae; genus CAZVJA01. The sequence continues at coordinate 3,418 of JBFWWA010000197.1, read as the reverse complement.
TTCGGCAGTTCGAGTTTCTGCAGTAGAGATTCCGGGAATGTTTCCGGGAGTGCGTCTGCCGCCGCCTGCACCGCTTCGCGCGCGATGCGCCGCATTTCGTCCATCCGCAGCCCTTCGGTCAGTCCGTAACGCGGCAGCACTCCGCCGCCGGCGAACTCCGTGTCGTCGTCGCCGAGCCACTGCGTGTAAGGGTGGGCGAACTCCCAGCGCCCCGCGCTCCGCTTCGGCTTGCCGGAAAACAGGACCTGTTCCCCCATGCGGAACTTCTTGAGCATCCAGGGCTGGTTGAACCAGACGCCGCGGGCATAGTTCGCATCGGATTCAATCAGTACCGCCGAGAGCGTGCGGCCGCGCGAAATGTCGCGCGCGTCCATGTCGACCACTTTCCCCCGAACCGTTTGCAGCTCCCCTTCGCGCAATGCGGGAATCGGGGTGAGCTCGGAGAGATCGAGGACGTCGCGCGGGAGATAGTTGAGGACATCGCCGACGGTGACGAGATCGAGCTTTGCGAGAATCCGCGCCCGTTCGGGCCCGACTCCCTTCAGAAACTGGACCGGCTTCGAGAGTGGATCGTCGGTCATGCGAGTGAAAACGGGATGAGATTCCGAGTCATCCGAACGACGGTTCCGCGTCGATCGTCCACTACGAACTCTAACGCATTGGTGCAAGGATTTCCCGGCAAAGCGGCACGTGGAAGAAAATTCCACGACGCGGGCGCACCGTCGACGTCGCCTTCCGCTGCGTTGTCGAACGACGGTCATCGCGCATTTCGCGTCTATGACCGGACCATGGGATTTTCACCGGGGCGAACCCACCGGTTCTTCGACTTGCGGCGACGTGTTGCACCGCAATGCCGTGGATCAATCGTCGATTGAGCCGTTGGCGTATTTGAGGGCGGCGGCGACTGCGAGTTCATCGCAGCGCTCGTTTTCCGGGTGCCCCTGATGTCCGCGCACGGTCGTGAAGCGGACGTCATGCTTTGAGAGCAACTCGTCGAGCGCCTGCCAGAGTTCGGAATTCTTGAGGGGCTTGAGCTTGCCGGACTCGCGGCGCATCCAGCCGTTCTTCTTCCAGCTGGGAAGCCATTCGCGCGAACCTTTTGCGACGTATTCGCTATCGGTGACGATGTGCACCGAGGTCCGTCGCTTGAGCGCTCGAAGTCCCTGAATGACCGCTTCGAGTTCCATCTGATTGTTGGTGGTCAGCGCCGCGCCGCCGGAAGCTTCTTTCTCGGTGCCGGTTTGCGGATGTCGGAGGATGTAAGCCCATCCGCCGGGTCCCGGATTTCCTTTGCAGGCGCCGTCAGTATAGAGCTCGACAGCAGCTTCGGCGTTCGACGATGAATCAGCTGTGGGCATCATGCTGCGGAATTGTTCGATTCAATGACGGGTGACCGGTCGCACGAATCCCTGGCGACCGATTAACGGGAAGGCGCGGTCCCTCGACAACTCGCGGATCGGGAAGCGGCGCGTTCCACCGGATCGACTCGCAACTCCAACGCGCTTGGTGGAAGTCGCCTCAGCGTTCGCGGAAGGTGATCCGCCCCCGTTGAAGATCGTAGGGGGAAACTTCCACCACAACGCGATCGCCCGGCACGATACGGATGAAGTGCTTCCGCATTTTTCCCGCGACGTGTGCAAGCACCTGGTGTCCGTTGTCCAGCTCCACGCGAAACTGCGTGTTCGCGAGTGCTTCCGTCACTCGCCCTTGCACCTCGATTGCCTCTTCCTTTGCCATAAACTCGACGTCCTCTCCTACAATGTTTTCGTGATGTGTTTCCAATTCGAACGCGCCAATGTCTTCGACGGCACGCCGGCGGCCAGGATCCTGACCGCCGAATCCCGGCTTGTGCCGCATTTCGACTTCACCTCTCCGATCGACATCCTGCGGAGAGTGTTAAAGTCGTCGGCGGCCCCCCTTCCCTGGAGATGCGGCCGCTATGATTTCGCACGGGCCTTGGAATTCCGGACGGGGACTCAAGCAGTTGCCCGCACCGATACCTGGCCCAGCGCAATGATCGTGGTGAGTCGTCGCGCCGCGATTCCCAGTGTCCCGGGGACGCCGCCGAGCAATTCCGCACGTATTCTCAGTAGAGACCCTGACCGAAACGAGGATCGCAGATCGTCCCGACGGCCGAATTCATTATACTTGGCGGGACGCGGAACTCAAAAGGTCAGATAGTTTTCCATTCCGATCCGACGGCAAACGACCCGTTTCCCTTTGAAAACAGGCTCAGCTTCCGCAAACCGACAATGCCACTCTGCCACATCGCTCTTGGGGGAAACGTCGGAAACACGCGGGACCATTTTTCGCGCGCGATCGACCAGCTCGATGCCGCCAGCGACTGCCGGGTCGAACTGGTGAGCAGCCTCTACCGTACAACCGCCGTCGGAGACGGTGCGGGGGAGGACTTTCTCAACACCGCCGCCTCCGTCGAAACCGCTCTCGATCCGCACGCCTTCCTGCAACGGCTCCACGAAATCGAGGACGGGGCGGGGCGAAAGCGGGACCGACACTGGGGACCGCGTCCGCTCGACCTGGATTTGATCCTCTGGGGAGATCAGATACTCGATACGCCGAAGTTGATCGTGCCGCACCCCGCGGCGTGGTTCCGACGGTTCGTGCTCGATCCACTCGCGGAAATCGCCGGGGACGTCGTGCATCCCGTCAAGCAACGGACGATTGAGCAGTTGCGTTCACGGCTCCTGCCGCGGCCAATCTCCGCATCGGTTGTCGGTGCTGACGCCTCGTTGCGGGCGCTGTGCCTCGACGCCATTCGAGTATGGGATCCGCAGGTCATCGCGTCCGAATGGAAACCGGGTGCTGCGGAACCGACATTCCTGTTCTGGCTGGGCGGCGAATCCGAGCGCGCATTCGAGTCTTTGCCCCTCGTTCCGCGGTTCAATCTTTCCGAAGCATCCGGGCGGGACGAAGAAACGATCGCTGCAATCGGTCACATTCTGCAGTCCGCGCTCGACGAACCAACGCCAATGCCGTGAGTGGTTACGCACATCCCCCAAGCCGACGGCAAGCCGTCGGCTTGGGTCGCGGTAGGTCAGCATTGGCGCATCGCCGAAACTGCGCGTTCTCGCGGGTGGCCCGGACGCCGCGCGTCTGGGTGACGAAGTCATAAGAGGCTGCTCACGTCGGGTGCGCACGCGCGCACTGGAACCTCTCGTCGCTTCACGATCCAGACGCAGGGGCGTCTGGGCTACCCACCCACGAAACTACGCGTTTTCGAGCAGTTTCTTCTTGCGGCGGCCGCGGGATGAACGATACAGGAACCGCTCACCATCTTCCGACTCGGTAAAGAACGAGCCGGACATCAGCCGGTAGAAGAAGAGAAGAATAAATCCGCCGAACGTCGCCGCGGCGAAGCCGAGCGGGCTGATCGGCGTGACGCGGGCTCCCTCGATGA
>JBFWWA010000196.1:0-7851 GCA_050246455.1 Planctomycetaceae bacterium | reverse complement strand
GATGGAAGCGTACGCGCGCGAAGAAACGCCGGTCATCGAGTCGGCCGAGGGCTTTCATCTGATCGACACCGACGGCCGACGTTATCTCGACGGCGTGTCGTCGCTCTGGTGCAACGTCCACGGACATCGCGTCCCGGAAATTAATGCCGCAATCCGCGCGCAGCTCGACAAGGTCGCGCACAGTACGCTGCTCGGTCTCGGGAATGTCCCGTCGATCGAGCTCGCGCGCGAGCTGGCCGTTCGCGCACCGGTCGGGCTCAACAAGGTCTTCTATTCCGACAGCGGTGCGACCGCCGTCGAAGTCGCCGTTAAAATCGCCTACCAGTACCACGCGCAGAAATCGAATTCGACCGGCGTCCGCGACAAGTTCCTCTGCCTCAGCGAAGCGTATCACGGCGATACCATCGGCTCGGTCAGTGTCGGAGGCATTCCACTCTTCCACGGCGTCTACCGGAACCTGTTGTTCCGATCGATTCCCGTGCCGACCCCCGTGGCCTTTCGCGTCCCCGAAGGCTTTACACGCGAATCGTATCTGGCCCACTGCGATTCAGAGCTCGAGCGGTTGATCGTCGAGAACCACGAGCAGGCTGCCGCGTTCATTATCGAGCCGCTGGTGCAGGGGGCGGCCGGAATTCTTGTCCATCCTCCCGGCTACCTTCGTCGTGTGCGTGAGCTGACGAAGAAGTACGATATCCCGCTCATTGCCGACGAAGTGGCTGTCGGGTTCGGCCGCACCGGGAGCTTCTTCGCCTGTGAACAGGAGCAGGTCGTTCCGGATCTGCTCTGCCTCGCCAAGGGCATTACCGGCGGATACATCCCCCTCGCCGCGACGCTCGCCACCGAGCAAATTTTCGAAGCGTTCCTCGGCGACCCCGCACGCGGCCGAACGTTCTTTCACGGCCATACCTACACCGGCAACCCGCTCGGCTGCGCCGCGGCTCTCGCGTCGCTCGAACTCTTCGAGCGAAACCATACACTCGACAATGTTCGCTCAAATGCGGAAGTCCTGCAGAAACGACTTGCGGAACTCCGGAATCACCCGCATGTCGGCGAGGTCCGCCAGAAGGGAATGATGGTCGGCGTTGAGCTGGTTCAGGACCGTAGCGGAAACGTTCCCTTCCCGTCATCCCGCCGAACCGGCCACCGCGTGACCGTCGCCGCTCGAAAACGGGGTGCGATTATCCGCCCGCTGGGGGACGTCGTGGTTTTGATGCCCGCCCCGGCGATGCCCGCCGCACTCGTCAACGAACTCTGTGACGTGACGATCGAATCGATTGCGGAAGCCGTTCGAGACTAGCCCGTTCTCGACGGAATTGCGAAGCGGCCGCAGCTGTCAAACGGTGTCGTCATTGCGGGATGCGAACGCGCCTTCCGGACGGCATGCCTCGTTCAAACAAACTGCGCGGATTGCGGCGTCTTCCAGAACCTGGCAAGCCTTGCGGTCCATGTACGGATGAAGACGTGTTGTTCCCGGTTGTCACGCGGATTTCTCAAGCGAAAATGAAAACGGGGGATATGATTGGCTGGTAACAGCGTGGTCTCCAGCACCGTCTACGTTATGTAGACAGGAGGCAAGCCGATGAGCGCGACATTCCCCTCGGTCAAGCACCGGTCGAAGTTTTTTCTGGGTTCCGAATCGCCGATTGCAAACGCAACGACGGCGGACCGTTTTTATCTCGGATTTCTCCGTCTCATCAGCGCCGTCGGTTTAGGCATCACAGGCTATCTGGCATACGCCTCGTTGATGACCGGCGAGATTGCTGGCTGCGGCGGAGGACAGGTCTGGGACTGCGGGCACGTCCTCAACAGCCGTTGGTCGAAGCTCTTCGGTTATCCGGTGAGCCTCCCCGCATTCGCGCTGTACGCAATCGTGCTCGGATCACTCCTTGTTTGCCGTTCGAAATCCGCCAGTGCTCGCAGCGTGGCCTGGGGTGTTGCCACCCTTGGAGCACTTGCCGCCGGAATGGCCGCAGTCTGGTTCGTCAGCTTGCAGATTTTCGACGTCGGTCGACTGTGCGTCTACTGCATGGCGGCGCATGCCTGCGGAATCGCGTTGTGCGTCGCAATCCTGTGGAAGAGGCCGCTCGGAACTCGAAGCACGGGGATGGCATCGAGCGTCAGTGCTCTTTGCGTCGGTGTGATCATTGCCGGACAACTGCTGGTTGCTCCGCCCGAAACGTTCAAGATTGAGCGATTCGCCGAGGAACCTGCACCGCAAGTGGAAACGACAACCGCATCGACCACCGAAACCGGTGCTGCCTCGCCCGCGAACGCCCCGGAAGAAGTCGTTGAAGTCTTTGAGCCGTTTTAGACAGGTTATTTGTCGTCTTGATCGAATGTTCGAGGTTTGCTGATGCTGAAATCCACGATGCAAATAACATGGGCAATGGGTCTGGCTGCCTCGATTGCAGTCGTCGGCACTGTCACGAATCGCGCCTCTGCCGCGGATGCGTCAACGGAAAAAACGAACGCGAACGGCAAAGTGGAAGCGCGCGACACTCATCAAACAGAAAGTTCACGCGCTCCGGTCGAAGCACGCAAGCCGCCGGGACGTCGTTTGATCACCATCTCGGGAAACCGCACAACGCTCGATGTTCGCCAGTGGCCGCTTCTGGGTCGTCCGGAGGCCAAATACGTCTTCGTCGAAATGTTCGATTACACCTGCCCCCACTGCCAGGCGACGCATCACTCGATCAAGGGGGCGATGGAACGCTACGGCGACGAGCTGGCGATTATCGTGCTGCCGGTCCCGCTCGACGGAAACTGCAACAGCGCCGCTGCCGAGAGCAACTCGTTCCACACCGATGCCTGCGAGATCACACGCATTTCGATCGCTGTCTGGCGTGTGCAACCGAAACGATTCCCGCACTTCCACTCGTGGCTGTTTCAAAGCAGACGGTCCGCCGCGGAGGCGCGAAGTTACGCCGCACAGCTCGTCGGTGCCAAAGCATTGCAGGACGAACTGGCACAACCCTGGGCTGCCAAGTACATCGCCAAAAACGTTGAGCTCTATCGGCGGGCGGGCGCCGGAAGCGTGCCGAAACTGCTCTTTCCAAAATCGACGCTCGTCGGCGAAGTCGGTTCCACGGCGACTCTCTGCGACATCATCCAGCGCGAGCTCGGTCCGCATTGAAGATTTGCGGTCGACCAGAGTGTCCCCCTCGGATCTCGAGTCCATCGGCACGACCGACTCGAAAGTTTCGCATCCTGCACTTTTGCCCACCTGAAACAAAAAGCCCCTGCCGGAACGATCGTTCCGGCAGGGTCTTTGAGGTAGCGGAGGAGGGATTCGAACCCCCGACACGCGGATTATGATTCCGCTGCTCTAACCAACTGAGCTACTCCGCCGCGAGCTTCGATCTGGAATTCGGGATGTGGTTCCCGTGCCGGCCGGACGTTCGAGGTCACGGCCACGGCTTCTTCCTGCAGCGAGCTTTATCGGTTCCCGGCGGAATCCGAATTCAATCGCTGAGCAGGCAATTCTCTGCTCTGGCTCCCGAACCTCCGCTTTTGACGGCAATTCGGGCGAAAAAGCAGCTTTCCTGATCGAAGTTTTCCGGTCGGGGGATGTCGTGGCGACTCCACCCGAAGCCGCATTATAATGCGACAATGAGCCGCACTCTAGCGACCTGCATGGGGTTTCTGATCCTCACGGCCGTTCTTTCGGACGCTGACGAGCCACCCCGGGCCGCAACCCCGGAAGAGGCAGGGGGAACTTCACCCTCAGAGACTGCTCCGGATCCGGCCCGGATCGAGTTCTTCGAAAAGCAGATCCGCCCGATCCTCGCCAACCGCTGCTACAAGTGTCACAGCGAGAAACAGCAGAAAGGGGAGCTCAGGCTCGATTCGCGCGCAGCGGTCCTGAAGGGGGGAGAGAGCGGAGCCGCGGTCGTTCCAGGGAATCCGGATAAAAGCGAACTCATCAGCGCCATCCGGTATGAGCCGGACAGCTATCAGATGCCCCCCACCGGCAAATTGCCGGACGAGGAAATTGCAAAGCTCGTCGATTGGGTGCGGCTCGGCGCCCCCTGGCCCGACGAGAAGCCCGTCGACGACGGGAAGAAACCGGCCGCTGAATTCGACCTGGCGGCGCGGGGGAAGCATTGGTCGCTCCAGCCGATCCATCGGCCGGAACTCCCCGATGTCAGCAATGGGAACTGGTCCGCTTCACCGGTCGATCGCTTCATTCTCTCAAAACTCGAGCAAACCGGACTCAAACCGTCTGAACCGACCGACAAACAGACGCTGCTCCGCCGCATTACCTTCGATCTCATTGGTCTGCCTCCCACAACCGACGAACTCAACGCCTTCGTGAGCGATGATTCTCCCGACGCGTTCGAGAAAGTTGTCGATCGGCTGCTGTCATCGCCGCACTACGGCGAGCGGTGGGGACGGCATTGGCTCGACCTCGTTCGATTCGCGGAGACCTACGGCCACGAATTCGATTACGAGATCCCCCACGCGTGGCGCTACCGCGATTACGTCGTCCGCGCGTTCAACAGCGATCTCCCCTACGATCACTTCGTCGTCGAGCATCTTGCCGGCGATCTGCTGAATGAGCCGCGACGAAATCCCTTGAGCGGCCTCAACGAATCCGTCGTCGGAACCGGGTTCTACTGGTTCGGGCAGGGGAAGCATTCGCCGGTCGATATCCGGGCGGAGGAGTGCGACACGGTCGACAACCAGATCGATGTCCTGGGCAAGACGTTTCTCGGCCTTACCATCGCCTGCGCCCGCTGCCACGATCACAAGTTCGACGCCATCACCACGAGGGACTACTACGCTCTTGCCGGTTATCTGCAGAGTTCCCGTCAGCAGAATGCCATGCTCAACGACCGACTGCCGGCGCGAAAGCTGGAATCGGAGCTGTTGAGCATCAAACAGAACCTTCGAACGGCCCTGATCACAAACGAATCGGAACCGACCGCTGACCGGATCGCTGCGGAAATCCTCGAATCCTCAGCCAAGGATGCGGCTCCAGACTCCCCCTTGCTCAGCGTATTTGCGCTTGCGGCCCGGCGGGACGAATTCGCAAAGAGCCGCGAGGAACTTCGAGAACGTTTTCGCGCTCAAGTCGAGACCGCCCGCAAATTCCGGGAGCGATCGATCGATCTGACCGCGCAGACGACACGACCGTTCAGTAATTGGCTCGCCGCCGGAGATGCGTTTGGAAAGCAACCCGCCGGAATGAACGATTGGGTACCAGGCGACTCCACGAGTCCGATTCGCGAATTCGTTCCGTTCACAACGGCGCACAGCGGCCGGCTATCACCTCACCTTCAGGGAACGCTCCGTTCCCCGACATTCCTCCTCGACAAGCCCTTCATCCACTACCACGTCGCGCGTGAAGGTGGAAAAGAGAATCCCGGACGACCTTCCAAGAACGGCCAGATTCACCTGATCGTCGATGGATTTCAGATCATCAAGGATCCGCTCTACGGATTTCTCTCGCTGAATGTCCCGCTGGGGGGCAAGTACCATTGGCTGCGGCAGGATGTGACACGATTCCTCGGCAGCCGCGCGTACATTGAAGTTTCGGACGATGACGAAGGCTCTATAGCGGTCGACGGCGTTTATCTTTCCGACGAACCGGCTGCTGCGAAAGCACCCGGACCGCTCGCGCTGGAACTGCTGGACGACCCCGGAATTGCCGATGCCGATCAGTTCGCGTTCCGCTGCCGCGAACTCATCACGAAAACCGCCAATGCTTGGCGAGCCGGTGCCATCGACTCGCTGTCGTCGCCGGCGGAGCGCGCGGAGATCCTGTCGTTGCTCAATCGTCACGGTGCGTTCCGGGGTTCCAGCACTCAAACAGCATCCAGCTCCACTCCCTCTGGACCGACGGGCGTCAGCACCATTGTGGAGTCGATCACGCGGTATCGCAACCTCGAATCGCAATTCGAGCAGCCGCAATTCGCCATCGCCATGATCGATGGCACGCCCGAGAATGAGCATCTCCTCGTTCGAGGGAACCACAAGAAACCTGGGGACGAAGTTCCCCGAAGATTTCTCGAAGTCTTCGGAGAGACTTCCGGCACGGACGAATCGGGGAGCGGCCGGTTGGCCCTTGCGAGACGAATCGCCTCCCCAAGCAATCCGCTGACGGCACGCGTGATCGTCAATCGACTGTGGCATCACCATTTCGGACGTGGCCTCGTTCCCACCACCGACGATTTCGGACATATGGGGCAACCTCCATCGCATCCGGAACTGCTCGACTTCCTGGCAACGGAACTGTTGCGGAACGAATGGTCTCTTAAGTCCATCCACCGGTTGATGGTCCTCTCGAGCACCTACCGCATGAGCAGTCGCGTTGCAGACACACATGCCGAAGAACGGGATCCCCAGAACCTGCTGCTGCATCGCATGCCGGTGCGCCGCCTGGAAGGTGAAGCGATTCGCGACGCAATGCTCGTCCTTTCCGGGCGGCTGGATCGAAGGCTAGAAGGACCAAGCGTCGCGCCACACCTTTCCGATTTCATGGAAGGGCGCGGCAGGCCCGCAGCATCCGGACCGCTCGACGGCGACGGCCGACGGAGCATCTACATCAACGTCCGCCGCAACTTCCTGACCCCCTTCTTCCTGGCGTTCGACTATCCGACCCCCCTTTCCACGGCGGGGCGACGAAGTGTCTCGAACGTCCCGGCGCAAGCCTTGTCGATGATGAACAACCCCTTCGTGGTGGAACAGGCCCGACTCTGGGCGGCGCGCACTTCCGCGGCCAGGGAGGGTCTGAACACTCACGAACGAATCCGTCAGCTGTACGCAGAAGCGTTCGGCCGCGAGCCGAACGAAAAGGAGATGGCCGCCGCAATCGCGTTTCTGAATCCCCTCGGGAGCGATCCCGGGAAGTTCGACGACCGCGCCTGGGCCGATCTCTGCCACGCGCTCTGGAACGTGAAAGAGTTTGCATTTGTGCGATAAGCGAATCGCATTCCCCGAAGCATTCGCAGATGATCAACCATGAACCTCGCCTGTTCGTTTTCGCTCTGCTGAAAGTGAATAGCTGAAAGCTCGACGCCATGCATTGCCGCCGGTTCCAACCTCAACCTCAATCACGCCGTGAGATGCTGCGCCAGGTGGCCGCGGGATTTGGATCTGTCGCGCTGGCGGCGCTTCTCAGCGAGGAATCGCTTTCTGCCGAGTCGGCCCGTACCGACGGGCTCGCTCCGCAGAAGACACACTTCAAGCCCCGCGCGCGGAGCGTCATCTTCCTCTACATGGATGGCGGTCCGTCGCAGGTCGATACATTCGATCCGAAGCCTCAGCTCGCCAAGGAGCATGGCCAGAAGTTCAAGATGAAGGTGCAGCCGACGCAGTTCGACAACGTCGGCCTCGTCCTCAAGTCGCCGTGGGAATTCCGGCAGCGGGGCGAAAGCGGACTGCCGGTCAGCGATCTGTTCCCGCACGTCGCCAAGTGCGTCGATGATCTCTGCATCGTCCGCTCCATGACCTCGCAATTTTCGGAACACACGAACGCCAATTATTTCCTGCACACCGGGCACGGACTGCAGGGAAGGCCGTGCATGGGGGCCTGGACGACCTACGGGCTTGGCTCGGAATGCCGCGAGCTTCCGGGCTTCGTCGTCCTCAACGGCGGCCTCATTCCTCCCGGCGGTCTCGATTGCTTTCACAGCGGCTTTTTACCCGCAACGTACCAGGGCTCCGTTTTCAAACAGGGAAAGGTCCCCGTCGCCGATCTCGCCAGGACCGAACCGAGCGCCGAAGCTCAGCGCCGCAAGCTGGATCTCGTCAGCACGCTCGACGGGTTCGACGATACCGGCCGTCATGACGAAATCGAATCCGCCATTCGCAACTACGAGCTCGCCTACAGCATGCAGGTTTCGGTCC
>JBFWWA010000195.1:0-7874 GCA_050246455.1 Planctomycetaceae bacterium | reverse complement strand
CGTTCACGAGAACCGGAACGCGGGGGACATGCTCATCGTCGAGCATTTCAAGCAGGGCGCCGGCATTCTTCCGGGAGAGTGAGCTGCCGTTCTCGAGCGACTGGGCAAGCGCGGGGGTGGCAAGCGAGCCGAGCCCTTCGATGGTTGCGATCGCCGTTGTGCGGACGCCGGTATCGGAATCGTCAAGTCGGCTTGCGAGTGCGGCGGAAGCGGGAGCCGCGTCGGTTCCCATCCGCGACAGTGCAGCGACGGCGACGAGGCGAATTTCGGGTTGAGGAGCGTAGAGGGCGTCGGCGAGTGCCGGCACCGCGTCTTTGGCTTCAGGGCCGAGATCAAACAGCGAGAAGGCAGCGTTGAGGCGAGCCGTTTCATCGCCGGAGCGCAGCTCTTTCGACAGCGAATCGATACGGCTGCCAGCCGCGCCGAACGTTGCCGCGGCGCAAAGCGATCCGCAAACGGCCGTCACCCACACTACCCGTTTCATCGCACAAATCCCTCAGCGCGGTTTGATTCATCCTCTCATCGAATTCATGACGCCGGCCGGAGTGGTGAAGACTCCGGCCGGCTTTCGCATATCGTCAGGCGGCGACGCGGAGCTCGTGACCCTGATCCGCATCGTCATCATCGTGGGCGAACGAGCTGCTGTCGTCGACGCCGCGGAGCTCATCCCAATACTCCGCAGGCATTCCCATTGCGAGCTTGAGCGCTCCGACGGCTCCGGCGAAGCAGGAGTCGTAAACCTTGCGCACGCTTCCGCCGCCGAATTCCTTGAGCGCCTCTTCGATGAGTTTGTCGAGGCCCTTGAGCTGGCTTCCGCCTCCGCCCAGAAGGATGTTGTTGAGCATTCGCTGCTGGAATTCCGGGTCGAGCGTGGCGACCATCTCGCCGAGAGCATCGACGATAGGGGGCACGATCGAACGGCACGCCTGCTTGAGGCAGTCTGTGACGTCGAACTCGCGCGGACGTCCTGCGACCATCAGCTTCACGATGGCCGTTTCGTTGACTTCGTGGACGAAGCCGAACTTCTCCTTGATGTCGCGCGCCATTTTCGGAGAGAGTTGCGCTTCGGGAAATTTCTCTTTCAGCAGCCGGCAGAATTCGCCGTCGACGAAATCGCCGCCGAGCGGAATGGTGATCTGGTCTTCGTCCGAAGGATACGTTCCATAGATCGGACAGATGTCGATCGTTCCGGCGCCGATGTCGATGACGAGCGTATCGTAGAGACTCTTCATCCCGTAGGCGACGGTAAACGGTTCCGAGACGATGACCACCGCGTCAAAGGCTGATTTCGCGGCGTCGATGATCACCTGCTTGTTGTGAATGCTCGCACGCGACGGCGCACCGATCACGCCGTAGACGAGCGATCCCGGGGCCGGCTTGGTGAGCGCAACCGCATGGTCGACAACGAGCTTCGCGGCTTCCTTATGCTTTTCCACGTCGGCATCGGCGACGCCGGCCAGATCGTGGTCGAGGTATTTGAGTGCTCCTTTTTCAAAGGGGCGGACGACGTTCAGCGCCTGGCGATGCTTCCAGACGTCTTCGCCGAAAACGATGTCGCGGCCGAGCATTGTGCGGGCGACGTGGTCTTTCGGCCAACCGACAGCGGTCGGAAGAACTTCGCGGCGCCCGTTCGAGGAGGCGACAGACGTCTTGAACGTCCCGAGATCCATTCCGATGAACACGACTCCGTCAGACATCATTCGTCTCCTTACGTTCCCAAGCAGTCGACCCTGACTGCTGTTTCTTCCCTGAACCGGATGACTCGCGACAGTCGGCCGCTTGGCATCGAACTACGCCGCAGAACCTTTGCGGCTATTGATCTGCTGGCGGAGCGAGAGGTTCTGCTGCAGAACCATCTTCATCATTTCGTTCTCCGCCTCTTCCTTTTTCTGCATCTCTTCCTCATACGGGGAGAGTTCGTCTCCCTGGAAGCCTGAAGGAAGCTCCGTCAGCACGGCCGCGACGCCGTTGCGTCCCGGACCAACGGTCGGCATCGGAATGGATTCCAGCTGAGGCATGCCGGGCATCAGGCTCGGGTAGTACGGATAAGCGAGCGGCTGCCCATCCTCGCCCGTTGCGACATGCTCGACGCGGAAGACGAACCCGAAGTCGGCATTGAACTTTTTCTTGATGATATGCCGCGCACCGACCAGCAGCAGGATTCCGAGAACGAGCCCGGCCGTCGTGCTCAACAGCTGTATCAGTGCGTCTGCAAACCGCGATTGGGGTGCGTCTTCATCAGGATCGCGAATCTGAATGATGCGCTCGGTCGTAACGGGGGCAGCCGGCCGGGGTGAAGCGGCGACCGCCGTCTCGTCACTTGCTTCCGATTCGTCGTCGAACGTCGTGCGCGCCTTGCCGGTACTGTTCTTCGATCGCCCGGCGCGCGGTTGGGGCACTGTAACTCGAGCAGGGTGCGCGTCGTCGAGATGACGGCTCGGCCGCGAAATGGCGACCGGATCTTCATCTGCTTCGCCGGTCTCGTCAAGATCGGCCGTGATTGCCGGCGGACGCGGGAAGTCGACGTCAGGCTTTGCTGACCAGCCGAACTTCGGCTCTCCGTCGAATGTTCGATTGTTGGGAGTACGGCCGCGACTGGTGGCGATGCTTTGCGGCAGGCCCTCTTCTTCGGCGTCGCTCAACTCCGGTGGAGGGGGAGCGATTCCGTTCTCCTGCGGTACCGTCGAATCCGCATCTGCAAGTTTCTGTGGAGCTCGCAGAGTTGCGGCGGGATTCGCGGCTTTCTCGGGCAATTGCCGAGCTCGGGCTGCCTGAAGCTGCCGGAGGAAGGAATTCGGCGTTTGTTCGGTCGGATCCCAACCTTCTGAACCGCCGGCAAGATTTGAGTTGTGCATTGCTTCGGCACGCAAAGCAAGCTGCTCCGCGACGTCGAGCTTGCCACCTTCCGCAGCCTTGCGAGCCGCGAGAAGGAGCTGCCGCGCGACTTCCCGGGACGAGAGTCCCTTCTTCGTCGGCCGGGTAATTGCATTCGTCTTGGGCTGTACGATCTCGTCGGCCCAGGCCCAGGTTCGCACGTTCTTGTTGCTGCGGGCCTGAGCGTGCGCAAGCGATGGAGAGACGATAGTCAGGAGAAATGCCGTGCACGCGGCGACTCGAATGGTCCCACCGAAGTGACTCAACGGCGCGGATCTCTGAGCGTCGCTCTTCATGCGATGAATGATTTCACCGAGCATTCCGCGCGTCCTCAAAACGCTTTCACCGTTTGCAGGCCCAGGTCACCGTACGAAAACTTGCGAAGCCCGGCTTTCTTTCCGGCCGAATGCCGGAACCGTCGCGCAACGCGCGTTTCGACTTCCTATTCGATCGGCTTTAACGGTCGTGACGCTGGAGCAGGATTTGCGGGAAATACCCGTTTTGCTGATCCCCGAGCCGTATTGGCTGAGAAACGACCGGCATTTACTGCCGATCAGAACTGGAAACAGCGACGGAAAGGGGTCAGGCGAGGAACCCGCACCTGATCGCCCCGGCAGCAGAATCCCGCTACGAATCTCGCCGTGTCTGCTGTTCCTGGAGATGGTGCAGCTGTTTCAGACGCTCGATCAACTGCTTCTGTGTGTAGAGACGGCCGGTCGGCTCGTTGAAGTTAGCGCCGTTCTTTCCGCGGGAGAGCTGCTTTCCGAGATTCTTGCCTCCGGGAGTCGTCGTCATGTACTCGACCATCTTGAAGCCTTCGGGACTTTGAATCAGCTCGGAAAGCTGCTTCTCCCCTCCCGGCATGCGGCGGAGGCGATCGATCCGGTCAAATCCGTCGGCGTTCTTCGCGACGTTTCGCATGAAGATTTTCCCCTTCTTCGTGCGAAGCTGTTTCGCGAGCCAGTCGTTTTCCGGGAGGAAGAGCCGCTCAATTTCTTTTCGTGGTTGGACGTTCCAGCCGAGTTCTTCAATGGACCGGAAGATGGGAGCAATCGCGGCATCGGTCAGGAGATCGCCTGGCTGATAGTCCTTCCCGAGTGCGAGCTGCTTGACGACCGCTTGCTGGATGTCGTCGAATTTCGGGAGCGGCTTGGCGGCATCTCCGGTTTTAGGGGGCGTTGCTTCGGGACCTTCGGCGGCTTCGATTGTCGAGATCGAGACGCCGATTGAAAACAGTGCCGCGAACAGAACCAGCCGTCGAATCGTCATCGGAGCCCCCGCAATTCGCGTCGCAAGTTGGACTTTCATTCAAGTCTACATCGGAAGTATCGACGCGGCGGGGGGAATTGCTTCACCAGAGCCAGTAGGACGACCTTGGAATCCTCGACGGAATTGCCGGATTCCGATGGGGTTAGCTCCGTTCGGCCGAATTCCGCGCGAACTGCAGCGCGCGACCAGGGAACTGCGAGAACGGCCGAATCGAGCTATTCGCGAGTGGCTGACAGGTCGTCGAGAGAATCCCCGACGACTTCGGCCTCCGCCTTCTGTTTGCGGGAAAGCCGGTAGAAGCCAATTCCAAAGCCGGTGAGGACGGTGGCGGGCATCGCGAGCATGAAGAGAATGCTGTACATGTACGCCCGAGGCAGATCGGGGTTCGTCTCGTTGGCCTCTTTGCAGAGGGGACATGCCTGAGCGGCCGGAGCCCACGGCCCGAAGGCTGCTGCGCCGAGCAGGATTGCCATTGTCAGGAACAGGCGTTGCATCGCATTTCTCCAGAACCGTCCGCCAGTATCGTCAACCGGCGGCGGCCAGATGATAGAGCATCCAATAAATGATAACCCCGGTGACAGATACGTAAAGCCAGATCGGAAAGGTCACCTTTGCGATGCGGCGATGTCGGGGCCAGTCGCCTTTGAGTCCGCGGTAAATCGTGATCAGGGCGAGGACAGGGACGGCCGCGGCGAGCACGACGTGCGTCAGGAGGATGACCAGGTAGAGGGTTTTGAGTGCTCCCGTGCCGGGGAATGATCGATGTCCGGCACCCGTATAGTGCTGCAGTGCTCCGTGGTAGGTGAGGTAACAGACGAGGAACACGATCGATGTTGCAAAGGCCGAAAGCATGATCCGCTTGTGGGCTTCCACCTTGCCGCGACGGATGCAGACATAGCCTGCCAGAAGCAGGATCGTCGCGAGCCCGTTGAGGCCTGCGTTGATCGACGGAAGTGATTGCACCCAGCCCGGTATTTCCACGCTACTTTGCTTTCATGTCCTGCCGGAGTTTTGCCATTTCCACCGCATCGAGCGCCTTGTACTTCCCGACAACGACACCCTTCTTATTGAGGTGCAGCAGGTTCGTTTCGTGCGCCACTTCAAATCCGGGCTTCCGATCCTCGCCTTTCGCCTGTTCGATATAGGATTGAAAGCTTCCCTGGATCAGCTTGTAAACCTTTTCCTCTTCGCCGGTGAGGAAGAGCCATCGTTCGGGATCGGCGCTGAAGACTTCCGCATACTTCTGCAGTCGTTCAGGCGTGTCAGTCTTGGGATCGACCGTAATTGTCAGCAACCGGACGTCGGTCTCCTTGAGATCTTTCTGCAACTCGTGCATCTGCCCGGTCACTTTCGGACAGGGGCCGGCGCAGTTGATAAAGATGAAGCTCACGATCCAGTCGTGTCCCAGGAGATCGGCTTTGGTGATCGTCTTTCCGCTTCGTTCCGTCAGGGAAAAGTCTTCGATCCCGTTCGGATTCCAGGGAGTCTTCGGTGCCGTTGCATTCTGCGTCGATCCCTCTTTCGATGTCGATGACGCTGTTCCCTTGGCCGGGTCATCGAGCACGATGACCGGAAGTTCTTCATCGCCCGCCGGCTGCGGCTTGGGGCGGAAGACGAACGTTCCGACCACAGCGCAAATGACGAGTCCCCAGAGAATGATTCCAGTCGCGAACCACCCCGTCCGGCGCTTGGTCGGCGCTGTGGTGGCTCCCGAGTTGTTGCTGATATTTGAATCTGTCATGAGTTCACTTGAGCATTGCGATCGCGGAGTGAAGATTTCGTCGTGGTCGATTTCCTATTTTCGTTGATACAACTCGATTCCTCAACGGACGTCGCGCACCGAAGTGCGGGAGGTCAACCAGACCGAAAGGACGAGACAAACGCAGCAAAACAGCAAAGTTACGAGCAGGCTGATTCCCAGACCCGGCAACTCTCTGCCGAAATCGGTCGGACTTCCGGAGTACATCAACCGCCTCAAGCCCGACACCCCGTAGGTCAGCGGATTGAGCCGGATAATCCACGACAGCCAGCCGGACGTGTCGGCCGGGAAGAACGCGCCCGATAGGAGCCACATCGGCATCAGAAAGATGCTCATCACGGCGTGGAATCCCTGTGTTGAGTCCAGAGGCCAGGCGATGACATATCCCAGCGCCGTGAGCGTGAAAGCCAATAGACTCAGGAACGCGAGTGTTGCGGCCGCACTTCCGAGCGACATTCCCAGCGAGATCGGCGGGGCGAGTCCGACGAGTGCGAGCAGCGGACCAATCAGGAGGAACAGGACCGCCTGCAGCACAGCCAGCACGGTTCCGCCGCAGATTTTTCCGAGGACGAGCGAGAGTCGTGAAACGGGAGCGATGAGAACTCCCTGCAGAAAACCTTCACGCCGATCTTCGATGATCGAGATCGTCGAAAAGATGGCGGTGAACATCAGAATCATCACCGCCACCCCCGGAAAGAAATACTCCTGGTAGGTCATTCCGGAAGGAGCCCAGGAAGGAGCCTGGAAAGATCCGCGAAGTCCCGCACCGAAAAGAATCCAGAACATGAACGGCTGCCCGAGCGCGCCGATGACGCGTGTCCGCTGCCGGAAGAAGCGGACGAGTTCGCGGAGCGCCAGCGTGCAGACCGGAAGCGCGAACGTCGCCAACGGACCGTTCGAGCCCGATGGCCCGCGCATCCCGACAGCCGGCGCCGTTGGAGAGGATGTCGCGCTCATAACGCACCCTCGTCCCAGAAGCGGTGGCCGGTTCGTTGAATGAAGACATCTTCGAGCGTCGGCTTCGCCAGCGAAACCGCGGAAATCTCGTCTGAGAACGACTCGACGACTTCGCGCAGCAGCTCATGCCCTTGTTCGCGTTCGATGCGAAGAGCCGAACCGATCCGCTGCGGGGCAATGCGAAACCGATCGGCAATCTGCTTCGAGAGCCGGTCGGGATCGGTCGCCTGAATCGTCAGGCAGTCTCCGCCGACCGATGCCCGGAGCCGATCCGGCGTATCGAGTGCGACCAGCTTGCCTTGATCGAGGATGCCGATGCGGTCGCAATGTTCCGCTTCCTCGAGAATGTGCGTCGTCACCAGGATTGTGGTGTGATGGATTTCTCGAAGCTGATTGAGATATCGCCACAGGTCGTGCCGCGCGCCGGGATCGAGACCGGTGCTTGGCTCGTCAAGGAGCAGGATCGGAGGCTCGTGTACCATTCCCTTCGCGATTTCCACTCGCCGTTTAAGACCCCCCGAGAGTGAGTCGACGCGGTCGCGAGCGCGATCGGAAAGGCCAAGCCGGGCGAGCAGCTCTTCGATGCGCCGGTTCATTTCGCGGCCGTAGAGTCCGTAGAGATGCGATTGATGGCTGAGGTTCTCGCGGACGGTCAGCTTGGCGTCGAGGCTCGGTGACTGGAAAGTGACGCCGATGAACCGGCGCACCATCGCGGGATCCAGAGCGACATCAAGGCCGAGGATGTGGATCGATCCATTGCGAATGGGGAGGAGCGTCGTCAGCAGGCGAAACAGAGTGGTCTTGCCGCCGCCGTTCGGGCCGAGCAGTCCGAAGATTTCGCCCGCTGCAATCTGGAAGGAGAGCTGGTCGAGCGCGAGGCGCTCACCATACCGGTATGAGACTTCGCGGATGTCGACGGCGGTTTGCTGAAGCATCGTTGCGTTCTTCACGCACTCAACCGTTCCCGATGCACACGGAATAAACCGGCCGCCAGGGGCCGAAGAGGTGTGCACCG
>JBFWWA010000194.1:0-7918 GCA_050246455.1 Planctomycetaceae bacterium | reverse complement strand
CGAGATTCGTCACCGTGTCGAGCAGCCGCATGAAGCGGAGGAACTCGGTCCACATCTGCGCCGGGGTGCTGTTGTCGTACTTCACCGTCGGTCGGCCGGAGTTCGTGAAACTCGTGGTCAGATAGATATACAGCTGGGCCGCGGCGGGGTCGCGCTGCCGGAGAGACGTAAAGAGCTCGAAGTCGATCGGCACATGACGATAGCGAATACCGACCCACGTGACCGGGATGTCTCCCTTCTCGAAATCGTATTTCCACGGAAGGGGAGGAATGACACGGATGCGAGCCGACGCCTTGAGGGCATCGCCTGGTTTTCCTTCCTTGCTGCCGGCCCACTCCGCGGTGACGGCCACGGCCGCGGGGGATGAATTCTCGGCCGATTCGTACCGGCCGTCCTCGCCGATCTTCCCCGGACCCTGGATGCTGAACTTCACGTCGTTAGCCGGCACCGATTTCAAAAACTGACCGGTCGCGTTGTACAACCGGACCTGGAACTGCTGCTTCTGGCCGGTCTTGAGCAGAGATTCGACCGGTACGAGCTGCAACTGCGCCGGCTTGGTGTCCTTGTCGACGGCGGCCTCCTCGGCCACCGGGGGACGATCTTCCGCCGACGGCTTCGAGTCTTCCTTTCCGATGCAGTACAGCGCGTTCATCGTCTGCAGATAGATCCGCCCGTGCGAGATCACCGGCGAGGAGTGCACCTCTTCGCTGTTGAGCCGCAGCTGATGGACCGTCTCGAGCTTGTTGTCGACCAGCTTGAGGATGTACCAGCGGCCGTTCGCGGCGCAGACGTAAATCTTCCCATCGGCATAGACCGGGCTTGCGGTCATCATCGTGCCGATCTTCTTCCGCGTGATCTCCTTGCCGTCCTTGGGATCGATGACGAGCATGTTCCCCGAGTCTTCAACCGCCACGATCTTCCCGTCGACCATGATCGGCGCGCTCTTGCCGACGGCGAACAATCGGTGCTGCCAGATTTCCCCGGACTTGCTGATATCGCCCGTCTTCGTTGCGTCGAGCGCGAACACCGCCCCGACTGAACGATCAATGAGGTTCTCTTCGCTGTGTCCGCAGTAAACCGTATTGCCGACGACGAGCGGCGTGGTATTGATTCCACGCGGGGAGATCAGATACGACCAGACGATCTTGCCGGTGAGCGGCTGCATCGCGTGGACGGCGCCGTCGCTCGATCCGAAGATCATGAGCGGCTGCCCGTTTATGTTCGCGGTGACCGGTGTGCTGTAGGTCGTGTCCTCCGGTCGGACGGCGGTGCCGTTGAACCAGACTGCCTGCCCGTTCCGTTTGTCGAACGCGACGAAGCGGTGCGCCGGCTGAGCCATCTCACCCCAGCCGATGATCACGCCGCTGACGACGACGAGGTTGCCGTGGAGAATCGGAAAATTCGTTCGGCCGCCGTACGTGCTCAGAATGCCGTACTCTTCGCTCATCGAGTGCGACCAGAGCGTTTCGCCGGTCTCGCCGTTGAAGCACTGGAAAAACCCATTGACGCCCTGCGCGTAGACGTTGCCGGTCGTCGGATCGCCCACGGCGCTCGCCCAGCCGATGCGCGTATCGGGAACGTCCGACAGAAAAACGTTCCAGCGCCGCTCCCAGATGTCTTTGCCCGTGGCGGCGTCGACACAGACGATTTTCTCGCCTTCCTCGGGAGTTCCCGGCTTGTCGCGAACGATTGTATACATCCGGCCGCGCATCACGATCGGAGTCGAGCGGCCGGCAAGATCATCGCGCTTCCAGAGAAGGTTTTCCCCTTTGCCCCCTCGACCTTTCGGGCTCCAGCTGTCGATCAGACCGGTCTCGCGCGAGATTCCGTTCTGTTCCGGACCCCGCCAGTGGGGCCAGTCCATCCGATCGGCATTGGCCGGGTTGATCGCCGTTTCTTCGGCGGCAAGCGGCGGGAGAGAGAGGAGACTGCCGGTCAGCAGGGACGCGGCACACAAAAGAAGTCGCAGCTTCATGGCCAGACTCTCATTGAAAGGCAGCGAGGTGGGATTAATGGCCGGTCTGCAGGTCGCCAGTCGATTGGGGCCAGTCGGTACGGGGCGGTTCCCCTTCGCCGGGCATCGTCCGCCGGCGAAAAAAGTCTCGTGCGGTCAGGTTCAACATAACGCCGACCATCCGGAGGGGCAAGCGTGCGCGCCGTCGCAGCCGTCATGGGACAAACCGCGCAATATTCAGTCAGCATTCAGTTTGCAGCGCGCTTGAGAGGTGCGAAACGGAGGGTTGCGGCCGCATCGGACTCTTCGGTCGCGTCGTCCTCGGCATGTCCCGTTTCCTCCAGGCGCGACATCAGGAGCGCGGTCACTTCCTGCAGCAGCTCGCGCGTGATTCGCCGGTCCTTGTACACTGCCAGGTCGATCGGGTCTCCAAAGCAGACTCGAACGCGCGAAGGCGTGATGAACGGCGAGACCATGTTCACGCAGCGCGGCGCGTCGTGGATGTAAACCGGGTAGACCGGTACTTGCGCCCGCAGCGCCAGCCAGGCGATTCCGGTATCGGCCGGGAGCAGGGGGGAGCCGCTCGGCCCGGTGTTGATTCTCCCTTCCGGAAACACGCCGACGAGCTTACCCGCCTTCAGCAGCCGGAGCGCCTCGCGCGCGGGGGCCATGTCCTTTCCATCCCGGCCGACGGGAATTGCCTCCATCGCTTTGCAGATCCACTTTGTCGCTTTGACTTCATAATACTCGCGCGCGACGAGATAGCTGATGACCCGGATCCGTCGTTTCGGTCCCGCCAGATGATGATTCATCCAGATGAACTGAGGATCGACCGGACTGCGATGGTTCGAAATGACGAGCCCCGGCCCTTCCTGCGGAATGTTCGACCGCCGGTTCGACCGCCAGTGAAAGACGAGCCCGGTATAGAGCCGCTCCGCTGCGTACAGCGCGGAAACAAGCCAGCTGACGTCGCGCCGAAAGATACGCCACCCGACAATTCCCGCGCCGATTGCGGCGTAAGTTGCGAGCGTGAGTATGGCGATGGAATCCGGATGCATCAGACGGCCTGGAGGTCAGGGAGACGATTCAGGTCAAGGAAACTGACGTTTCCGTCCATTATCCCACCACTACCAGACCCCCGCAATAACGTTCCCGCCAACTTACGGGCAGCGAATTCCCTGTCGGAGCACAAAGATTCCCGTCTGCGCAGCAACGTTCGGAGCACAGACATTCCTGTCTGTGCCGAAGAGCCGCTGACTCGCGAAACGCACAAACAAGAATGTCTGTGCTCCGAAAACCATCGGCGATGATGCCGAGCGCAGCACCAGCGTACCGCTCGCAAGGCGGCACACGATGGTCGTTCCCGCTGGGCAAACGCGATCGTACGGCCATTCCGCGTGATGTCTCAATCGCGCCTCAGTGATGGAACATGTAAGTCACAATCCATTGTTCACGCGTTCTACAGAAATCTTTCGGTTTTTCACTGGCGCTTCATCTCTCGCGCATTGACGCTCCGCAGATCCGTGGAATGATGGGACCGGCAATTGAATGTTTCGCAAATCCTTGAGCGGAGGTCAGACATGCCCGTGAACATCCGAAGCAAATTCGATAAGCGATCGAAGCGAACCACGCAGACGCAGTCCCGTTTCAACAGCGCTCCGTTCGATTCCGCGATCGACGAACGCAGCCAGTCGGTTCACGGCATCGGCTCACCCGCAGGCCGTTGTTTCAAGAATTCGTGCGCAGCTGACGAGACGTGGTCGGATCATCTTCACGGACTCGCCGGTCCGCTGCCGTCAATCAATCCACCCGGCCAGTGTCGATTCACCCGGTCGGACTTCGTCCGTCCGCGCGTCAGCAGATTCGACGATCCGATCGCGCCGGTCCCGTTCCGGGCGCGGACGGGCAATCTCGAGGCGCGCTTGGGGAATCGATGGTGCAATCAATGGAGGGAAAGCGTGCAACCAATGAACGAACTCCCGCAATTCGTCAAAGGGTGCGTGAAAACGGAAGCCGCAGTGGCAGTGCGACGAATCGGAAAGATCAGCACTCGCTTTCCCTTGTTCCCGGCCGTTCGAGGGGGGCCCCCACCGGACTTTTCTGCACAATCGGAATTTCCGTCGAATCGGGGTCGGACGGCAAAAAACGGCAAACTTTCCGCAAACTCGCTCGGCCGAAGCGATGGCCGGTCGGAATCTGACGGCACGTTGCGAAAACGCAACCTAGCATTCGTCCGGTGGCGTGGACGCATGTCGGCAGATTTGCCTAAGTTTGCGGGAGGCTTAGCCGTGGCGATGGTCATTAAAGATCTCGTGTCGAGCACACCGGTCTGTCTGAATTCGAGCTGCACCGTTGCCGAGGCGCTCGAGTTCGTGCTCGAAAGAAACGTCGCCGAGGTTTACATCACGGATGACGAAGGACGCCTCGCGGGAGTCGTTACCGACTACGAGCTCCTGAAGTCGCAACTGATGAACACGGTCGACGACCGCGGTGTTGAGACGGTCATGTGCCGTTGTCCTGCGGTCGCCTCCGCGGTCGAACCGGTTGCCGCCGTCGCCGCCCGATTCCGGGACGGTCGCCACTCGAAGCTGGCTGTCGTCGAAGACGGGAAGCTGGTGGGAACTGTCGGCCGGCACGACGTGATGCGATCGGTTCAGGCCGACGCGGTCTTAAGCGCCGTTTCCGAGTCGGTCGCAGTTGAAAGCCCGGCCGCCGAAGCGACGCGCAAGCCGCGCTATCTTCAGCCCGCCGCGACGGTCCTCGATCGTCTGGCTGCCGCACCGGTGTAGTCGCGCTCGATCGCGCGATCACTTGGCGTCGAGATCGACACCCATGTCGCGCAGCAGGAACTTCATGTCCTGCCAGACGTCTTTCTTGGCGGGCGGATTCCGCAAGAGATACGCCGGATGATAGGTGCAAAGCACCTTCGCGCGGCCGTACTTGTAGAACTGGCCGCGGAGCTTGCCCATCGAGAGTTTCGAGTCGAGCAGGTTCTGCGCGGCAATCGATCCCCAGCAGACGATGTAGTCGGGATCGACAATCGCGATCTGCCCGTCGAGATACTCGCGGCAATTGGAGGCTTCTTCCGGAGCGGGGTTCCGGTTTCCCGGCGGCCGGCAGCGGAGAATGTTGCAGATGTATATTTCCTCGCGCTTCCATCGACACGCGGCAATGATGTCGTTGAGCAGTTTGCCGGCACGTCCGACAAACGGCTCTCCCTGCTTGTCTTCGTCGGCACCGGGGGCTTCGCCGAGAAAGAGAACCTTCGCTTCCGGGTTACCGACGCCGAACACCGTCTGTGTTCGCGTCGTCGCGAGCTCATGGCAGCGCGTGCACTTCGCGACGCGCTGCGAGAGGATGGTGAGTTCCGAGATTCGCTCGTCGCGGCTGCGGGAGAGAGTAGGGCGGGGCACGGAGGGGAGATCCTTCGGTGAGTCTTCATCGGCGACGAAGAGCGATTGTGCAATCGGAGCGGCGGCATTCGGAGCCGCGGTATCGGTTCGGAGTTCGGTCGATAACGGCGGCGCGGCGAGCCCGTGCGGAGCGGCCGGGAGGTCCGGCGCTAATCGGATCGGCGGAACGGCGCGGAGTTCCGGAATGACGGGCGACGGCGCTGTCGCGCTGACGACCGGGGCGGGTTCGGAACTCGCGGCGACTCGAACCGGCGGCAGATGGGTGAGGCCGGCGCGGCTCAGGCTATCGAGATACTGCCGGGCTGCACGGCGAACTCGCTGCGAATTCTCTGCGGGCATTCCGTACCTTGTCGCGTTCCGTCAGTTCGGGGATTTTCATCACGGTCGCCGTTGTCGAGAGCGGCGACGGAAATTACGGAACGTTGTTGAACTGTCCGCCCGCGCCGCTCTTCTGGCCGCTCCACCAGAGCCGCCACATATGCTTGTCATATCCATAACGTTCGCCGGTCAAAGTTTCGAGGGCAGCGAGTACCTCCGGGTTCCTCTGATCGCGGCGAATCGTCACCACACGGTACTTCGGGGGAGCGAGAGTCGACTGATCGATGTAGACCCCGTTCGGGTATTTTCCGGCCAGAAGTCCCGCTTGAATCTCGGGGGGAATCGCGGTGCCGTTGGGTGCGAATTTGCCGTCGCGGGTAAACGAATAGGTCGCGGCGGTATCGATGACCTGGACCTTATATTGATGCGTCGTGACGAGCGCTTCGATCAGCGGCGGGATCGCCTGCGTATCGCCGATCCGGTGCAACGCGACCGCCGCCCGGCCGACGATCTCGTTCTGCGAATCTCGCAACGCCAGAATGTACTGCGGGACGGCGGCAGCTGTTCGCTCTCCCGTGATGGCGTCGAGTGCTTCGGAACGGACCTGTGCACTGGTATCGGCGAGCGACGACCGGACGAGCATCGGCACTGGAACGACGCCGTGCATTCGGGTCAGAATTCCGACATACAGCCGGCGCACCTGGTCGTTGTCGTCCTACCAGAGAAAATTCGTGAGCGCTGCAATCGCATCCGGATCGTTGACGCGACTCAGCTCATCCAGGCCCTGACGGTACCGCTCGGGATCGGAGTGGTTCAGCCAGGTGTGCCAGAGCCGGATTTTCTTGAACCACTTGATCTCGTCCTCGCGGTTCGCAGCGGCCTTTTCCAGAACTTCCCGCTCTTCGGCCGAGACGTAGCGGCCTTTGTAATTGATGTAGCCGCGCTCGCGCAGGACTTCATTGCGATCGACCCATTGGCCGTCGAGCCGCGAATGGCCGAGTCCGTAATGCGCTTTTTCATGCGCCGGGTCGAGCTGGATGATGCGTTCGAGCTGCTCGGCGCGCTGCAGCTTGAGGTTGCGGACGCGACACCATTCGGCGAGGGCCCAGCGCGATTCGACGTCGTCGCTCACCGTGCGGGCGCGCCGGTCGTACTCTTCCGCGGAAAGGGGACGTTTCTCGATGTCCTCGACTTCCGCACGCCCGACGACGACCTTCGCTCCGGTCAGAGTCCGCACGACGACTTCCGCGGGCTCTTCCTTCGATCGTGTCTGACCTTTCCCCGCAGCTTCCACGGTGCCGCGGACCTCGCCGCCGTTCTTGAGCCGGACGATGTCCGCAGAGAGGTCCTCAGGGGCGAAAGCCGCACAGATCAGCAGACAGGAAGTGATAGCGAGAAAGCGGCCGTTCATCGGATACCTCAGGCCCGCGGGGCTTTCCGTCGACAACCCGCGACCGCAATTGTAGCCCTCGAAATCCCGCGAAATCAACGTCCTCTCCCCCCGATTGCTGCCAACGCTGCACGCGGCACGGCCCCTCCCGCCGGACAGTTTCACCAGGAATCCCCGGCGGCAGGACCGCTTCGAACGGGCCCAATCCCGCAGCCGTGCAAGCCCGATTCCAGGGACGAAAATCTCCGGAGCTCGGAAACAGAGGCTGGTCTCTGGTTCAAAAGGTCGGCTAGAATTGATTCCGGAACCCGCAACGGAACGATTGTCGACCTTTCCGAAATTTCAACCTGCGACTTCCACGGGCTTTGGGAAGTTCGCATGTCGGGAGGTGCGACGACCTATCCAGGTTGCGGCGACCGGGGCCTCACCGCGGCGATTTGTCGGTCGGTTCACTCACCGATAGCGAGTTAGCTCTTCAGAAAGTCGAGAACGACTATGGCGTCTGTGAAAACAAATCGGCTTCGTCTGCTGCTCATGGGGGCAGCGCTCCTGCCGCTATTTGCAACGGCTGCGGAAGCTCAGAACGCGCGACCGGTTTCGCTTCCATCCGAGCGCATGCTGAACGAGTTCGGACTCGAACTGGCGTGGTGGAATCAGGCGACGCTCGACCGGACGCTCGATCGCGTCGCGCATTTCACGACCGACGAGGACGTCACTGTCGTGCAGTCGCGCCGCGGGCATGTCACCGGTTTCGACAACGCCACCGGTCGGAAATTGTGGGTTCGACAGTTGGGGAGGAACGGAGACGTCAGCTTTCCCGCGACCTCGAATGCCGACATTGTC
>JBFWWA010000193.1:0-7998 GCA_050246455.1 Planctomycetaceae bacterium | reverse complement strand
ATCCCAGTCGGCGGCGCCGGCCGCACTCGAAAGCTTCTGCAGGAGCGCCTCATGCTCTTCGGAACTCAGGACCGGGAGATCGTTCTGGTTTTCGTCGAATGCAAGCAGGATCGCCTGGCCGAGCGATTCGGCATCGACGTTTGCCGGGAGATCGATCACCGGCAAGCCGCAACCGGTCTCGCCGCTCTTATAGAGATGCACCGGCATCACGAAGACGCCATTGGCGCGAAAGAAGACATCCGCCTGCGAATTGATCTCGTCGTCGCTCATCGTTCTCTTGTCGAGTGGGCTCCGCCCACCATTACTTCCCAATTGTTTCGAGAGGAAAAGTCCTGTCGGGTGGGCCGAAACTCTGCGAGGCCCACCAATGAGTTCAATAAACATTCGACGAAGGCCGAATGGTGGGCCGCGAAGACTTGGCCCATACTACCTCAGCTCGGGCGCACCTCGTCTGTAACGCGCCGGCCGCGAGCTGCCTGCACTTCCTGCCGCTGCGCCCAGATGTAAAGCAGGAACCCGGCGAGCACCCCGAGCGCCGATGCGGACAGGACCGAGAACGGGCTGCGCGTGAAATCGGAGTTTTCGGTCGCCGCCTGCGTCGTCAGAACAAGGCCGACCAGACTGATCACAAGCGCGAGAGCATCGGAAATAATCTCGGTCAGGCTGATGCTCCCTTTCATCAGCACGACAAGCTTGCCAACGACGAGCTGCAGCGCGAACGAGACGACGCCGGCCGCCATGATGGCGAACGCGATCCAGTGAAACGCCGGAAAGCCGAGCCTCTCCGCGAGTTTGTAGATGGGGTCGAGAATCCCGGCCGAGACGTCGCGTGCTTCCTTGCTCTGGTCAAGCTGCCGCGACAATTCGCTGATCTTCGCATTGGCTTCCTCGAGAGTCTTCGCGACTTGATCCTCCGCCTCGACTTTCGTCGGCATCGCCTCCTGCGCTTGAACCAGCCCGGAGAGACATCCCAGCAGAAACGCCGCCGTGAGACCAAACTTGAAAGTTGCGTTCATGACGTTACTCCGCAGCCATTCGGATCGGAACCACGAGTTCATCGAGTCAACGACACGATACACCATCGGCGAGCCGGGGGTGTCAGCCCCCGGTTTCTTGATTCTCGTTCAGCAGCATCGACGTACCGGGCGACATTCGGAAGAAACGGCGGGCTGACACCAACCGCTCGCCTGGAATATATCACCTCGTTCACAACTCATTCGCCACCCGCGCCGAAATCTTAGTTTTCGTAGGGTGGGCTGTGCCCACCAATGTTTTCATTTCGATACGAACGGGAAAATGCTGGTAGGCACAGCCCACCCTACTTCACTATCGCCGCGGGTTCATCTCGTCACGTGGCTCCATCCAGTGAATATCCGAGTTCGGGAGTTCGATCAACGTGAACGAGTCCGCACCGACGGAGACAGTCATCGTTCGACATGGTCCGTAGACCGGCCATTCCTTTAGAGGTCCGCTGACACCGATGAAGTCAGTCCGATGAATGTCGACCTCACCGATTTTCGGTGTGTGAAACCAGCGCATTCCTTCCGGCAGCGATTCGGCCAACTTTTGATTCGATGTGCCGTTCCATGGCTGAGAAAAATCGTAGTGATCGAACACGCCCTCTTTCTGGACGAACTCCGACAATGCGACGCGCCAACTGTACTCGGGCCCATTCTGGGATCTGTGCAATTTCAGCGGCGGAAACGTGCCGTACACGTCGTGATAATTCTCCAGCGCAAGCCGAAGCTGACTGAAGTTGCCATGAGCTTGGAATCGCCGAACGACATCCTGCTGCCGTTGTATCCATTTGCCGAGGAGCAGCGCCGCGGTCGGAACTCCGACGATGACGACGGTCCATATCGTCCATCTCAAGACGATTCGTGATGCCGGAACCGCGTCCCCCATGGATCTACTCCGATTGCGATTCTTCGATCGGCGAAGACATTTCCCGCTGCAGTCGTATAGGGCGGGCCGAGACTCTGCGAGGCCCACCGTTCCGTGGATGCCGATCAAATGGTGGGCCGCGAAGACCTGGCCCACCCTACTTCGTGCCGCTCAGCACCGGCACCTTGTATTCTTCTCGCAAGCGTGCGAGTTCCGATTTGAGCTTGGTCACGTCAACGCCGCGGGACGGATCGGAATAAAGGCTTTTCATCTCGCGCGGGTCGAGGTCGAGGTCGTAGAACTCCCACTCGTCGAGGTCCTTGTCGTAGAAGTGAATCAGCTTCTGGCGGGCGGTACGCACCCCTTCATGCTTGCGCACCATGTGGACCGCCGGGTATTCGTAATAGTGGTAGTACAAACTCTTCCGCCAGTCGGTCGGCGTCTTTCCCTCGAAGAGCGGCAATAGACTCTTTCCCTGCATGTCGGGAGGGACCGCAACGCCGGCCACCGCCAGAAACGTCTCCGCAAAGTCGAGATTGCTCACGAGATCTTCGTTGACCGACCCCGGCTTGATCTTCTCCGGCCAGCGGACGATGAACGGCTGACGATACGACTCTTCGTACATGAACCGCTTGTCGAACCAGCCATGTTCGCCAAGATAGAATCCCTGATCCGACGAATAGATGACGATCGTATTCTTCGCCAGCCCGGATTCGTCAAGATACGCAAGCACTCGACCGACGTTCTCGTCAACCGCCGTCACACAGCGCAGGTAATCTTTGATGTATCGCTGGTACTTCCACTGCACGAGTTCCCGGCCGGTCAGCTTCGCATCGCGGAATTCCTTGTTCTTCGGCTCGTAAGCGGCGGTCCAGGCGGCAAGCTGATCTTTCGTGAGCCCCTTCGGCGGGACAAGCTTGAGGTCGAGGTCGCTCAAATGCCTGCCGACTTCCATCTCCTGCGAGCGGGCGGCGCTCCCCCGGCCGGCGTAGTCGTCGAAGAGGGTCTCCGGCTCGGGAATCGTCACGTCGTCAAACAGCGTGAGATGCCGCGGCGCAGGCTGCCACTCCCGATGCGGCGCCTTGTTCTGGCACATGAGCAGGAACGGCTTGCTCGGGTCGCGCGTCGTTTTGAGGTATTCGAGCGTGAGATCGCCGATGAGATCGGTCGTGTAACCTTCCTTGCGGACCTGCTGGCCGTTCTCGATGAACTGCGGATTGTAGTACGGCCCCTGCCCGATCAGGATTTTCCACAAGTCGAAACCGGTCGGATCACTCTCGAGATGCCACTTTCCAATGATGGCGGTCTGATAGCCCGCCTTCTGCAGCAGTTTCGGAAACGTCTGCTGTGAACCATCGAACCGGTTCCCGTTGCGGTAGAACCCGTTCAGGTGGCTGTGTTTTCCGGTAAGAATCACCGCCCGGCTCGGTCCGCAGACGGAGTTCGTGCAGAAGCAATTCTTGAAGAGCATCCCTTCGTTGGCAATGCGGTCGAGGTTCGGCGTCTTGACGATCTTCGACCCGTAACAGCTCATCGCGTGCGAGGCGTGATCGTCAGAAAAGATGAACAGGATGTTCGGCCGTCCGTCGGGAGGGGCCGCGGATGCGGCGGAACACAAAAGAAGCACGGTGGTCAAAAAGCGCGCGAACCCGATCGCGCAAAAGAAATCCGATGATGGGAGGGAACTGCACGCATCTGACGGTCGCGCTAGATTCGCGGGGCCCATCGATCGTCTCCGAGTGAGGTGTCGCATTCCGGACGTTGAATTCAATGAAACAAGGGCATCGTGGACGAAAACAGCATGCGGCGCGCGGTTGTCGCCGACAGCCGGCCGGACGTTCGATGCGGGATATCATCTTGGCGGGAGAAACGAACAGGATCAAGAAGCGGACGAAAGCGACAGCCGGGCCGAGCGGTCGACCAGGGATTTTCCGTTACCGGTTGCTTCCCTTTTGAACAGCCGGAAGCCCCCCGCGATCCTTTTTGGCAGTGCGATTGTCAATCTGGGAACTGTCGAGCAACTTTCCCCGGATCCGAATCCCCTGCAAATGCAGTGTTTTCCTTGATTTCCGCTGAACCAGCGTTTCTCGCTGCAATTCGCGGCATGCCCTTTGCATAGAATCTCGCTGGCGTGACTTTACGGATGACGCCGAGGTGTTTCGGAGTCATCAACCACCAAAAGCGACGCCATCCTCATTCCGGGGATCAGAAACATGCAACAAAGCGCCGTGTTAAAAGTCCTTCGACGGCTTGAGGCCGCCGAGGGTTACCTCGAACTCGAAATGCCCGGGCACGCGATGTCTGAGCTCGACGCGATCGAAGAAGCCGGTCCGTTCGAAGCATCGATCACGCTGCTTAAGGGCGAAGCTTTCAAGAGCCAGGAAAAGTACGAAGAAGCGATCGCCGCGCTTCAGAAGGCGGCGCAGATGATTCCGGCTCCTCACAACCGGCGCGCGTGGCAGTCGCTCGTCGAATGCTACCGACTCGGCGGACGTGAAGAGATGGCCAAGCTCGTTGAAACGTTCGCGAACATGGCACCGGCGGCGCCCCGCATCATTCAGCCCGTCGTCAATATTTCCATCACAATTCAGACGCCGATCGACATGAACGAGCTCGAAGCGGCGGAAGGGATGGCCGAATCGGACGAGATGGAAACGGACGAGCAGAACTTCCGCTCGGACGAAACAGACATGGAATGGTACGACGACGAAACGTACGATTCTGAAAACTGATCGCAGGTAACGCGACCAACACGATTGACACCGAAGCCCGGGGAAAGCATTCCCCGGGCTTTTCTGCTATCTTGCTCCGAAATCCGGAGCAACGTATGGCCGTCGAACTCCGCTGGGTCGTCGATCCCTCCCCCGCCTGCTTTCACGCCGTCGATCTCCTGCTGCGTGATCAGCCGGTTGCAAACGAGGCGCTCGCCGCAGCGCTTGCCGATCCCGTCGCCGCTCTCGCGCGCGAGCTCGACGCCGACGCCGTCGCCCGCAGCCTGTTCCTCGCGAACGTCGTCCCGCAATCGGCCAATACCGGCGGCAACCGACAGCTCGCCAGCGTCGTCCTGACGAAGACAATCGGCGCACGCCGCACCGAGCAGCGGATCTATCGAATCAATGAAGTCTTCTCGCAACTCGAATCCGCCTTTGTGAAAGCGATGCCCGACTTCGTCGACCGGACCCGAGCCGATGCCGCCCCGCTCATCGAAGCCTGGAACAGCCACGGCAACGGACTCATGGAATCGGTGCAACGTCTCGTCGAAGAGGAATCGGTCGTCGAACGAGCCGACGTCATCCTCGTTCCACCACTTCAGAATGGCGGCGGCGACGCGCATCTCCTCTTCAATTCAGTCCGCATCGAAGTCCTCCCCGCCGGTACACCAACGGAAATTCCGGAAGTGCTGCGACTGGCCTGGCTCATCGCACAACTCAACGCCGACCTCCCGATGTATCAGGGGGAAATGCACCGCGATCGACTCATCGACGTCGCTGCATTCGCAATGCTTCCCGCCGTCGTCACCGCCGCGATCGAACGCGAACTCATTCCATCAAAACCGAACCCCATCGCAACCGCCCTCCGCGCATGGCGATTGATTGATGAATCTGGCACTCCTACTCCCCTCGCCCCGTCGGGGAGAGGGGCCGGGGGTGAGGGGGAAACGCACCAAGAGACCTCCGACGCGCCCAATGCAGCACACAACCCCGCCGACCTCGCCATAACCCTCACCCACTGGTGGGAAACCTGGCAGTCGCGACGGCCGAAATGGTCAATCGCACTGGCGGCGCTCGATCAACTCTTGGCATAATATCGACGAACGTTGATAGGAACGCCCGGCGAACTCCCTGCGGAAGCAGTGAGTGCATTGCGCGAGGACGCAGCATGCTTCACCGACGCGACATGATGATGCGGCTCGGCCAGTTCGGAGCCGGAGCGCTCACGCTGCCGAATCTTCTCCGTTCGGAACAGGCTCGCGCGGAATCCACCGTCACCGCGAAAAGCAACGGCTCGGCGAAGTCGTGCATTCTCGTCTACCTCTGGGGTGGCCCGCCTCAGCAGGATATGTGGGACATGAAGCCCGACGCGCCGTCGGGTGTCCGCAGCCATTTCCATCCAATTCCAACCGTCGTTCCCGGCATCGACGTCTGCAATGAGATGCCACTGTTCGCGAAATACACCGACCGAACCGCGATCATCCGCTCACTCTCGCACGACAGCAACAACCACGAGCCCTCCGTCTATCGCACGCTCACCGGCCGCATCAACAACACCCTCGCCGTTCCACGGAACCAGCGCAACCGGAGCGACTTCCCGAACGTCGGCTCGATCGTCTCGTCGTTCTCGCCGCTTGGCCCCCTCCCTGCTTCGGTCACCATTCCGCGACCGATCGGACATAGCGGCGTGACTTATTCCGGAACGCACGCCGGCTTCCTCGGCTCAAGGTTCGATCCGATGGAGATCGCTGCCGCCGCCGATACGCCCGAGAAGCCGACGCATTCGATGTCGCTGCAGAAGGAAGTGAACGATCAGCGGCTCGTCGCGCGGCAAGGGTTGCTGAAGGTCATCGAAGATCACGACCGCCGCTATCAGGCCGAGAAATCCGCCATCGGGCTCGACAACTTCCGCGAACAGGCATTCGGCATGCTCGCATCCCCCGTCGCGAAGCGCGCGTTCAATCTCGAGCTTGAAGATGCCAAGACCCGCGACCGTTACGGCCGCAACGAATACGGCGAAAGTTTTCTCCTCGCGCGCAGGCTCGTGCAGGCGGGGGTCCGGCTCGTCACCATCAGCTGGATGTACATCGGCAAGGCGGGGAAGGTCGCGAATGTCTGGGACAATCACGGCCCGTACGAAGGAAAGAACGGCACCGAGATGCTGCAGCAGGAATATTGCCTGCCGTCACTCGACCGTGGCTTCGCCGCCCTGATGGACGACCTCACCGCGAGCGGCCTGCTCGATGAAACGCTGATCGCGATGTGGGGGGAATTCGGCCGCACCCCCAAGCTCAACAAGGAAAATGGCCGCGACCATTGGGGCGCCTGCCAGAGCGCCGTTCTCGCCGGCGGCGGCATCCGCGGCGGTCAGGTCTACGGCTCGAGCGACCGCGACGCTGCCTACCCCAAATCGAACCCCGTCTCCCCCGAAGACATGCTCGCGACCGTCTACCACGCACTCGGCATCTCTCACGAATCGCTGATGCACGACCAGCTCAACCGCCCGCACCGCATCGTCGAAGGCACGCCGCTGTTCGGGCTGTTCGGATAAGAGCAAGAGCGGCGGGAAGCTGTCAGCGATCAGCTTTCTGCAATCAACCAGAGAGCCGGAGCACAGACATTCCTGTCTGTGCATTCACGCGAGTGATGTGCGGTTCGATTCAAAGCACCTTTCACCAAGATAAGTTTCACGCGATTTAAGAGTGAGGTGCGTCGCGGCGCACCTTACGAACCATTGTGAGTGACAGAATGCTCGTATTGAAATCTTCGCAACGTAACTTCGTTACCATATTTTGGGCCTTCACGTCTCTGTGTGCTACTGCGAGTTGCGGATGTGCGCAACGAAATGAGCCCGGGAAAATGTCTCCCCCAATTGAAGGCACAAAAACCGGAGAGCAAAGGGACGACAACCAGCTTCAGATGAAATTCGTCTGGATCCCGCCTGGAAAGTTTCTGATGGGCAGCCCAAAGGACGAAGCGGGACGAATCTTCAACGAAGAGCCGGTTGCGGTCACACTTTCGACAGGCTTCTGGCTGGGACAGCATGAAGTGACTCAGTCGGAATGGTTCCGACTAATGAAAACGCGTCCTTGGGACGGCACTAATTTCGAGGTCGCTAAGGGGGACGACCATCCCGCGATTTATGTGGCTTGGGAAGAGGCAACTCAGTTTTGCCAATCCCTGATACAGCAGGAGCGGAATGCGGGGCGCCTACCTAAGGGTTGGAAATACGTACTTCCGACCGAGGCACAGTGGGAATATGCCTGCCGAGCAGGGACGACAACCCGATATAGTTTTGGAAACGATGTATCCAAACTCGATGAATACGCTTGGTACAGTGGGAATACGATCGACATGAATGATAAGTACATCCATCAAGTTGGACGCAAGAAGCCAAACCCGT
>JBFWWA010000192.1:0-8003 GCA_050246455.1 Planctomycetaceae bacterium | reverse complement strand
GAAGTTTCATGGATCTCAGTCTTTCGACGAGTCGGCTAACGGAATCAGACCGGCCAATCCTCACGCCAATTGACCCGATTCGGGAGCTGATCGCAACCGGCGGATTGCGAGTGGAATGCAGATTGTCGGCATTCAAAGGCAACGCTTCCGCTTGGCAACGGAAGATTTCGACATTCTCGCTGAAAACCGCAATGTTCCCCACGCACGATTTAACGCTCTCGACATAGCGAAAACGTCGTGAGCGCGGTTGCTCGACGGGAGCGGGATGCGTGTGCGCTGACGGCGGCGATGGAATGCGATTTCTCTGTGAAGCCGCAATCCGCGATCGGCGTCGAACCTGGAAAGTTCGGCACGCCGATGGGAGTTGACGCGATTCTCCCGTCGACTGCGATTTCGCGAATCGCTCAAGATGAGCGTTCTCGGCTGGATTCGGCGTTCACAGGCGACGGCGGGTCCGGTAGCAGCTTCGGCGACGGGCCGGGGGGCGAACCGGGACCGGGTCTCGTGCCGACGACGCTTGGGATCGTCGGCACGAGGATTTCAAGGACTTCGACACGCAGAAAGACCGAGTGAAGAAGTTCGCAATGAAACCGTGAAAAACACGCGAGCTCTCAGAAGTCCTCGGTGATGAGCTTTCCATCCGCTCGATTTCCGAGCTGCTGATAAACGCTGAAGTTGATGTTTTCGGAGATGAAGCGGACGGAACCATCTCCAAATCCGAACTGCGCGCCCGCCGTGTGAGCGCTCGCGAAACTTCCCGCAGGTACTGCGGAGTTCTGTTGATTGCGGCCGGCGAGCGGAACGACCTCGACGCGACCTTCTCCCTGGTTATTCCCAACTCCGCCGTTGAGTGGATGCCCGGTGTTTCTGAGCGTGTCGCGTGTTCCTGAGAACCAGCCGAACTCATCGTTCGTCGGCAGCTTCTCTCCCAGGAAAATCGTCGTCGTCGAGCCGTCGGTGAGCTCGCGGTAGCGGGTGTTGCTGTTGAGGTAAAAGGCGCCGGTGTTCTTCGTATCGATCGGCGCATCGACATCGTTATGACAGGCAGCGTACGTGGCGATTCCCTCGTTATTCTCGTTGCGCGGCTCAGCGGGAACCGACGGACAAAGATAGGTGGCAATCGTCAGGCGTCGAACTTGTCCGTTCCGCGCGTCGTATACGCCGGCGGAGAAATCGAACAGGTTAAACGCTCCTTGTTGCTCAAGAAACGGGAGAAGCTGAACCGTCCAGCTGACATGATAACCACGCGCGACGTGATCGACCGGGCCTGATGTGTTCACCGTGCCGGGAGGAAGCACCTCGAAAGCCATCTCATAGTTGTGAATCGCCAGTCCGATCTGCATCAGGTTGTTTTTGCACTGCGTCCGGCGTGCCGCTTCCCGCGCTGCCTGCACGGCGGGGAGCAAGAGGGCAATCAGGACGGCGATAATCGCAATGACGACCAGCAGTTCGATCAGCGTAAACGCGCGGCGTCGGTTGGCGGACTGGCCGGTGTAGCCTGGTGTTTTATCGGTTCGAGTCATGTCAGCTCCTTAGGGTTGTGTATTGATGCGCAGCGTCACCTGCTTCGAGACTCTCGCGAACGGCGACGAATTGGACGGGTATGTTGCGGCCACGGTAATCAATCGATCATTAGCCTCAGCAGAGACGGAGATCTGTACTCGTCCATCGAAAACTCCCCCGAGCTCCGCCGAATCGATCTCCCATGTTTCGCCGGAATAGCCGGCGTCCGCAGTGAGTCTGTCGGCCGCTCTTTCAATCGCGGCTTCGGCGAGCCACTCTGTCTGAGCACGTTCCTGCTCGGCACGCTGCTGCCGGTAATGCAGCATTCCGATATGCGCCAGGACGCCGAGGATGAGAGAGGCGATGACCAGGCAGACCATCGCGACAACCAGCACCGCTCCGCGACGCGAAAGCGGATTTCGAATTGGCAGGATGTTTCGCCGCATTACCTGGCCCCTTCGAAACGGAGATCGCGCCCCGCGACTGCTTCCAGCGTCACGATGGCATGGTCGGCTGAATTCGTAGCGGTCGATTTGTTGGATGTGAGTGATCTGGATGGTCGGCGGGGAGTGCCGACAACAAGCCGCACACGCTCCGGGCCGGCGGTTTTCTCAAACCGGCAAGTTGCACCGATGGGAAGTCGGAATTCGTCTCGATGCAATTGTCCGTTGCCGTCGTCGGCGGTGCGGATCAGTTTCTGCTTTTCGATGGCGTACGCGATTTTTCCGGACTTCGGCAAAGTGAGAATCAAGTTCCCGGCCGAACCCTCTGCGCGTTCAATTGTCGCGCTCGCCGCGGAGTGAATATCGCTGCGGAACGAACGGGAGAGACGATTGAGAGTCGTTATTCGATAGGCGCTTTGCACCGACTCCCGCTCCGCACTGAGAAGAAAGTGAATCGTCGCCAGACAGGTCGCGAGAATTCCCGACGCAACGCCCAGGGCTACGACCAGCTCCACCAAAGTGGAACCGAGGCGGCGGCGAAGCAGATTCCGGTCTGTTTTCATCGAGACGAGTTCCTCGAGACGAAAGCGGTTCATTGGTTCCGTCTCCCGCGCTCGAAGACCCACGTCGTCAGTTTCACTGGTGCACCGGAAACGCCGCGGTCGTTTTCCCAGGTGAGCGAAAGCGTGATCCGCTTCTCCTCCGGCCGGGTCGCATTCGGAACGACGGCGACTTGGAGTTGTGCGCCCGGAAGCTGGCGGTTCGCCTCCGCGGAAAGGCTCAAGCTGCCGGCATTCGCGTTCGTAATGTCTCCCCAGGGACGACTCGTCAATGCGTCGAGAATATTGGACGCTTCCGCCAGCGCGATCTGCTGCCGGTCGGCCGATCGCCGTTGATGAGAAATGTTCCGGAGGATCGGGATGGCTGTTGCAATGACCGTACCGATGAGGGCTCCGGCGACGATGATCTCCACCATCGAGAAGCCTCGACGACGGGACACGCGGGGTTCTCGCATCGCGCGAATCATGAGAGCCCCCCCACGAGTTTCAGCAGAGGGAGCAACAGTCCGATGACGATGGAGCCGACAATGACCCCGACGCCGACAATGGCGGCCGGCTCGATGAACTCGATGAGCAGCCGGAGCCGAAAGTCGGCGCGGCGTTCGGAGTTGTCGGCGACGTTTCGGAGCGCCCAGGGAAGGTTACCGACCCGTTCAGCGGCGACCAGCACGGCTGCGTCGGCGCGGCGTATGAGTCCGCGCTCCGCGAGTCCTCCCCACAAACTGTTCCCGGAATTCACGTCGCTTTGCAACCGGTTGAGCGTTGCACGGACCGAGCTGTTCGGATGGTGAGCCGCGAGTGACGACAATGCAGAGTCGATTGGTCTCCCCGCTTGCACCACGACCGAAAGCAGTCGTTCTACGTCAGGAAACCACCGAGACGGAAACCGATGCCTCAGCCAGGCGAAAGCTGTCGCGTCCGCGCGGTTTGCGGAATAGAACGCCGCGAGCGCCACACAGAAGAGCGCCACAAGAGGAATCAGCAGATAGAAATAGCTGATCATCCAATCCGAGACATGCAGGATGAACCGTGTCATCACTGGAAGTTCCATGTCAAAGTCCTGAAAGATCATCAGCAGTTTCGGAATGATGTAGACCATCACAAAGGATGTGATCAGAGTGATGATGAGAGCGAGCGCCGCGATATAGCCGACGAAACCGCCGACGGACTTCGATGCGTCGCTCTGTCGCGCCGAATGCGCTTCCGCCGCGATCCGGAGCGCGGGGCCGAGCGTCCCGGATTCCGATCCGACCTGTGCGGCAAGAACGGCGCTGCGCGGGACCGCGTCGGGAACAGCTTGAATCGCGTCTGCAAGCGACAGCCCCGACCGAAGTCCGGCAACGATCCGGAGTGCGGGGCTTCCCCAGCCGGGGCCGGCATCCTTTGCATACGCTTCGAGCACAGGAATCAATCGAAGCTGTTTCTCGACAGCGATCACAATAATCCAGAGCAGCGCGCCTCGCCGCGCTGCGCCGGTGCGGTCGCTGAAATCGAAGATTTGTCGAAAGATTCTGCGAATCAACCGCATGCCAATTCTGCCTGAAGCGGAAACTCAAAAAGCCCTGCGATCAGTCTTAACTCAGGTCGTTTAACAATTTGATCAGAGGCATGAACAGGGAAAGTGTGATCCAGCCGACGATGAAACCGACGACGACGATGATGAACGGTCCGCTGATCGATGCGAGAAGATAGCTGTGCAGCCGGGAGCGCCCTTCGAAATAATCGGCAATGGCGTGCAGTGCCCCGGGAAGTGCGTCGGTCTGCTTATGCTCGGTGACGACCTGGATGAATGCCGCGGGGAATCCGCGCAGGACGACACCCTTCGCGATCAGCGGTTCACCCGCGGCTGCTAAAGCTGCCATCTGCCGGCTGCCGGCGCGCACTCCTTCGTCCTCCGCACTGTCCCCCGCAAGAAGCAGAGCGTTCGGCAGTGGTACCTGGTTCTCGAGCATGACCGCCAGCAGATCACAAAACTGCGACATCGAGGCCCAATGCCACAACGTTCCAGCCAGTGGAATCTGCCTGATCAGAATTGCCCCCGCGGTTTTACCCGAGATGAAGCGATACAGAATGGTTGCCATGAGCGCAACGATCACTCCTCCCACCAGGAGAGTCCCGCCGTATCGAGTCACAATGTCCGACCATACGAACAGCAGCTTGGTTGTCGCCGGAATTTCCGTGCCGAAGTCCTCGGAGAGCTTCCGGAAGCTGGGAACGAGGAATCCCAGCATGAACAGAATGACGCTGCCGGCGGCGATCACGAGGATGGCGGGGTAGCCGAGCGCGAGCATCATTGTCAATTTGGTATTCGCGCGGCTGCGACGATGCGCGATGTATTGCGCCAGCACGTCCGCAAACCGTCCCGAACTCTGCCCAGCCAGAAACACGGCTTGCAGTTCCTTCGGGGCATCGTAAGCGAGCAGGACCTGTTCGATATTCATGCCCTGCTCGAGCCGGTTCGCTATGCCGCGGAGTGCGCGCTCCAGCCTCCGGTTGGGCATCTCGTCAGCGAGCATCTTCAGACCGGACGGGAGCGGGAGTTTCGCCGAAGTCAGGTCGGCGACATGGCCGCTGATCGTATCGAACTCTTTTGAGGTCAGTGGAAACGGCTTTTCAGACGCCGCTTCCGGTCCGCTCGAAGGGGGCGCCTCCGGCGAGAACGTAATCGAGATGACATGCAGCGCGTCTCGTTCCAATTGTTGAGCCGCGGCCGCGGCAGTGGGAGCATCGATCTCCCCGCTGCGCGGATTTCCGTCGGAGTCAGTGGCCGTGTATTGGAAACGAGGCATCGTCGATTGCTATGCGTAGAGAATTAATGCGGTCTGACTTCGCGAGCCATATCGCCGAGCGTCTGAATGAACGGCAAGAACATCGTGAGCGCGTAGATGAGCGTAACACCGCCGCCGATCACGACGGCCGATGCCAGCGGGAAGAGTAGTCGGAGGTAAGCGGCCTGATCATCCGCTCGTCGGCGGTACATTGCGGCAGCGGCCCGCAGTCCGGCGGCGAGGTCTCCCTGCCGCTCCTTCGCGGCCATCAGCCAGCAGAGGTAGGAAGGAATTGCGTGATGAGCGTTTGCCGATTGCGTCAGCGAGTCCCCCCGCGCGACGGTGTCGGCAATTTCGCGGGCCGATGCGACGAAACGCGAGTCGCCGACACTTTCCGCTGATAGAACCGTCGCCTCCGGCAGAGGGACGCCGTGGTCGATCATCAGTGCGAGCAGATCCGCGAAGTTGGAAGCCTGCAGATTGCTCGTGATCTTGCTGAGTCCGGGGATCCATCGGAGAAGGCCGGTTCCCCCGATGATTCTCAGCCCCCGTGCGCCTCCCGATCTCATCCAGAGCAGGATCAGCGCGCCCAGGACAAGTGGAGGAATCCATGCCCATTGACCTGCGGTTTCTCCCATCCGCCCCAGGATGCGAACCGCTCCGGGCAGGGGCAGTCCGATGAGATCATAAGTTTCGTGAACGCGGCGTGCGAACTCGAGAATGAAAACCAGGAAAAGGCCGTAGGCGAGTGCGAACACAATCGTCGGATAGAGAAGCGCGAATCCGATGTTGCGGCGCAGATCCAGAATCTTGCTTGCAAAGGCGGTAAGAGCTTCAAGCGCTGCGGGGAGTTTTCCCGCGCGAATGCCGGCTTCGATGACTTTTCCGTAAACGCGCGGCATCCGGTTTCCCTCGGACTCGACCGCTTCTGCAAGCGATTGGCCGCGCTGCATGTGTTCGCTGAGCGTGACGCTCAATTCAGCCAGCCGTGCGGGTTGATCGAGCGCGATCTCCCGCAGACCCGCTTCCAGGGGCACACCCGCTCTCGAAAGTGAGACAATTTCCTGATTGAGTGCGATCAGTTCTTCGAGTGTGACGGAGGCAGGCATGGCGTTGGCAGACCAGTTACGGGATTTCAGGGAATCTTCAAGTCGATGTCGGTCAATCGATCGCCGTGTGGGCAAATCACTTCGCGTCGACGACTGCGTCGTTTCGCGCGGCTCCGAAAACGCGAATCAGTTCTTCCGGGCTCGTTCGCCCCGCTTCCACGGCGTGACAGGCGCGTTCGTACTGCGAGATCATTCCCGCCTTCCGAGCCATTGCTTCGAGCGATGACGAATCGCTTCGTGCGAGGATGGCGCGTCCCATATCAGTTCGCTGCGGCTCCAGCATTTCCGCCACGACGAACCGTCCCCGGTATCCCGTTCCGGCGCATTTCTCGCAACCGGTTGCGAGTCGTGCCTTGGAAACCGGCAGGCCGAGGAACTGCTGCGAATCGGACGCATCCTGCGCGCAGTCGCAGAGCTGTCTGAGCAATCGTTGCGACAGAATGGCAAGGATTCCGCTGCGAAGCAGATACGGTTCAATGCCCATATCGGAAAGCCGGCTGACTGCCCCCGCGGAACTACCGGCGTGAAATGTCGTGAGCACAAGATGTCCTGTCAGCGATGCCTGAAAAACAACTTCCGCAGTCGATCGATCTCGGATTTCGCCGACCATGATCACTTCCGGGTCCTGTCGAACCAGCGATCGGAGTCCTGTGAGAAGATCAAACCCCGCGCCCGAGTTCACCTGCGACTGATCGACGCCGGCAATTGCCGATTCGATCGGATCTTCTAACGACACGAGACTCCGCGATCCTCTCGATTTGTTTAGGATTTCACGCAGGCAGG
Source organism: Planctomycetaceae bacterium (assembly GCA_050246455.1). Lineage (GTDB taxonomy): Bacteria > Planctomycetota > Planctomycetia > Planctomycetales > Planctomycetaceae > CAZVJA01. The sequence goes on along the minus strand of JBFWWA010000192.1, from coordinate 837 downwards.
CATAATTCGACGTCGTTTTTCCGCTGCCGGCCGGACCAGTAATCAGAATCAGTCCGCTGGTCTCGCCGAGGAGTCGCGACAAGCCGTCGCGAATTTCCGGCGCAAGACCCAGATCGCCGATCCGCTGATATCTCCTGGTATCGGCGAAGATCCGCAGCACTCCCTTCTCGCCGTAGATGGTTGGAAAGGTGCTGAGTCGTGTTTCACTTGTGGCGCTGCCGTCGCGGATGCGGCCTTCCTGCGGCGTTTCCGTCTGATACGTCAAAAGCTCTGCGAGCACCTTCAGCCGTGCGATGACCTTCGGCGCAAGCTCCGGAGAGAATGCGTATACGGGCTGGAGTGCTCCGTCGATTCGCCACAGCATCTCCAGTGCGTCACCCGTCGGGCGGAGATGCACGTCGCTGGCACCGTGTGTGCGTGCGGCCGAGAGAATCGATTCAACCAGCTGCGGCACGTAATCGCGATTCGTTGGAGGAATCTTCGGCAGGCTCGCCTGAAACTGCAATTCGAGAGATTCGACGTTCAATTCGTGGCGCGCAGTCATGGGACGAATTCTCGCAATGGGAATCCACAGAGGGCTTTCGTTGTGAACGAGTGACGGCGCCCGGCTGGACCGGCACGCGCCCCAACTGTCAAAACGAGCCGCGGATGAAGCCGGACTGAATTCTGCGATCTTGTTCGAGCTTCTCGACGTATTGCCAATCGGCTTCCGCCGCGCTGTCGGTCTGCGGGAATTCCCGCATGTACGGCGGCTGATGTTCCAGGGCCGGCTGTCGCGGCGGATAGGAATACATGCCGATCAGCAGCATGAATGCAGCGGCACAAAGGGAGAGCGTC
>JBFWWA010000191.1:0-8010 GCA_050246455.1 Planctomycetaceae bacterium | reverse complement strand
TATCACTTCCCACGGCCAGGACGTCTGGAAGCCGTAGCGGTTCCAGTACGGGTCGTTGAACATGAGCTCAATGTTCGCGCGCTCGGTGACGACGGTGTAGATCCATTGCGGGTCCTTGTAGTTTTCGAAGATGCGGCGATTGAGCTCGCGCGCCTGTGCGTCGTTGATCCGCTCGAAGTCGACACCGTAAAGATCCTCGAAAGCCGGAAGCTGGTAGCGGTAGAAGCTCGTCCCCCGCGCGTTCCTGAAATCGTTCTTCGCCGTTTTCCACCAGTCATCAAATGCCATCCCTTCCTTCCAGGGAGTGAGCGGATTGAACCAGGTGTAGTAACTGTTCTGCCAGATCCCCGCGAGATTGACCCCTTCCCCTTCGGCGGTCTTGCGGCGTGCAAAGAGTTGATCGAACGGCGGGAGATGGTCGTGCGTATCGATTGCCGCGACGCCGTCAAGCGCTGTTTTGATTTTCCGGTAGGTGATTGTCGCGCGCGTATCCTGCGCAACAGTTCCGGACGATCGGAGGAGCATGGCAGATAGAACGAGACAGACGATGCAGCCCGCGAAACGCGACATTCTTAATCTCCCGCTCGGATTCGATTGAACGGAAACTCACGCCCGTTTGAGGGCGTCGATCAGCTTGTCGATGTCGTCCTCGTTGTTGTAGACGTGAGCGCTCGCCCGCACCCGTCCCGCACGCTGATTCACCGCAACGCCGAAATTGCGGCAATGCTTCTTGAGAGCCATCGGCTCGTGCCCGGGAAGTTCAAACGAGACGATGCCCGACCAGCGGTTGTTGTCCCGCGCACTGGCGACGATCGCCCCGGCATCCGGTAATTTCGCGCAGAGGAGGTTCGTCACGTCGTGGATTCGCTTTGAAGTCGCGTCGGTGCCGATGTCGGTCAGCAGTTTTAGACTCGCGACGAAACCGACGATGCCGGCGTAATTGTGAGTTCCCCCTTCGTATCGATCGGCCGCGGGTTTGAGCGTCATGGCTGGGTCAGTGAACTCACCGGCGTTCGTCACGCTATGCCAGCCGACGCCGACCGGACGCAGGAGATCGAGATGCTCCGACTTCAGATAGAACAGCCCCGCCCCTTCCGGACCGAGCATCCATTTGTGCCCGTCGGCGGAGAGAAAATCGACGTTCGACTTGCGGACGTCGAGCGGAAGGACTCCGAGGCCTTGAATGGCGTCGAGAAAAAGATATCCCCCCTGTCGATGCGCGATCTCGGCAACGGCATCAATGTCGTTCCGCCAGCCGGTCGCGTAGCCGACCCAGCTCACGGCGACGATCCGGGTCTTCGCATCGCACGACTTCGCGAGGAGATCGAGGTCAAGCCGTTCATCCGGAGCGGGAACGACGCGGACTTCGACGCCTCGCGATTCGAGGTTCATCCAGGGGAACCGGTTCGACGGAAAATCGCTGCCGACGATGACGACGTTGTCGCCTGGTTTCCAGGGAAAACCTTCCGCGACGAAGCCGATTCCTTCCGTCGTGTTGTGAATGACGGCAATCTCGCGCGTCTCGGCGTTCAGTAATTTCGCGCCGAGCGCGCGCGCCGTTTCGACATTCTGCCGCCACCGGTTCCAGTGGACTGCGCCGTGTCCGGCCATATCGGCCGCCCATTCGACCACGGCCTGCTGCACTGGCGCGGGAAGTGGCGAGACTCCTGCATGGTCGAAGTACGCCCACGTTTTCGTGACCGGCATCTGGCTGCGGAACTCAATCCATCGTGATTCGTCGTTGCGCATCGTATTCCGGTTCACATCGGGGAATCCGTGACTTGGCCGCGGAGTCGCGGGTTGTCGGGCGTTTCCCTATGATGACGATCCGGACTAGCCGTCACAACATGAAGCTCGACATGAACGATTCCGTCCCTTCCCGCGACGCACTCGGCTCGCGATATCTCGAACAGCTTCCGTATGCGCCGTATCCGGTTCAGGAAGAGGCGCTGCTTCAATGGTTTACCTGTGAAGAAGGGGTGCTCGTCTGCGCGCCGACCGGAACCGGGAAGACGCTGATCGCCGAAGCGGCACTCTATGAGGCGCTGCACACCGGCAAATTTGCCTACTACACCACGCCGCTGATTGCGCTCACGGAGCAGAAATTTCAGGAAATGCAGGCGGCGGCCACACGCTGGGGATTCTCGCCCGACGACGTTGGGCTCGTGACCGGGAACCGCTGCGTCAATCCGCAGGCACGCATCCGCGTCGTCGTCGCGGAGATTCTGCTCAATCGTCTGCTCCACACCGAGGCGTTCGATTTCACGAACGTCTCCGCGGTGGTGATGGATGAGTTTCACAGCTTCGCGGACCCCGAACGGGGCGTTGTCTGGGAACTGGCCCTTGCGCTCCTTCCAAAGCATGTGCGTCTCTTGCTGCTTTCAGCGACGGTCGGCAACTCGGCGGAGTTCATCGTCTGGCTCAATCGAAGCCACGGCCGCCGCGTCGAGCTCGTGCAGAGCACCGACCGGAAAGTTCCCCTCGAATACCACTGGATCGGCGACGAGCTCCTCAACGAGCAGCTCGAGATGATGGCCGAAGGAGACGACGAACAGCGCAAGACTCCCGCGCTCGTCTTCTGCTTCAACCGGGATGAATGCTGGTCGGTGGCGGAACAGTTGAAGGGGAAATCCCTGCTTGCGGACGGACAGCAGAAGAAACTCGTGGCGGAAATCGACAAGCACGACTGGTCGAAAGGGGCAGGGCCGAAGCTCAAACAGGTGCTGCTCCGCGGAGTCGGCGTGCATCATGCGGGGCTCTTGCCGAAGTATCGCCGCGTCGTCGAGGAGCTCTTTCAGCGCAAGCTTCTTTCGGTCTGCGTCTGCACCGAGACGCTCGCGGCAGGGATCAACCTTCCGGCCCGCTCAGTCGTCATCACCACGCTGATGAAAGGGCCGCCGGGGGATAAGAAACTGATCGATGCGAGCAGCGCTCATCAGATTTTCGGCCGCGCCGGCAGGCCGCAGTTCGACGTCCGCGGTCACGTTTATGCGCTCGCGCACGAAGACGACGTGAAAATCCTTCGCTTCATGGAGAAATACAACCAGATTCCCGAAGACACGAAAGATCCGCTCCTCATCCGCGCGAAGAAGCAGCTCAAGAAGAAGATGCCGACGCGCCGCAAGAACGAGCAGTACTGGAACGACCAGCAGTTTCAGAGACTGATCGAAGCGCCCCCGGGAAAACTGTACAGCAAGGGTTTGCTGCCGTGGCGGCTTGTGGCGTACCTGCTTCACATCTCTCCGGACGTCGAAAAGATTCGTTCCGTGGTGCGGAAACGACTGATGGACTCAAAGCGGCTTGAAGCGGGAGAGAAACAGCTGACGCGGATGTTGATCACGCTTTCGGCCGGGGGCTACGTCACCCTCGATCCTCCTCCACCGCAGCCGGAGGCGGAAAAAGAGTCCACAGCGGAGCAGGACGCGGTCCCTGACGATCGTCCCGCGCCGCCGAAGCCGGGGAGCATCGCCGCGCTTCTTCTGGAAGCGCGCAATGCCGGAAAAAAGGAGGACCCGAAAGCATCGGGTGGAGTCGCGAAGGCAGAGCCGGTCCGGCCGATCTATCAGCCGAACTTCGCATACCCGACAGCGGAGCTCGAACGGCTGCTCGGATTCCGCAGTGTCAATCCGCTTTATGGGGCGTTCCTTGTTTCGCAGCTCGGGGTTGCGGATCGGGATGAACGGATTCAGGCGCTCGAAAGTGTTCTGGAGATTCCAAGCTCGATGGCGCGCGACGTGCGGGTTCCGCCGATGAACGAGCTCCCCCCGGGTCCCCTCGCGACGTCGAAGCTCGATCCGCTGCTCCTCCAGCGCGGGCTCGTCACCGCGGAGCAGCTTCGCGACAAATCGCAGGAGGATCTGCCGTGGGAGCTGCGATGGACGCCGACGATCGCGGAAAAGCTGAAACTATTGTTCGATGCCGACTTTCCGGGAGTCTCGGACCTCTGGGTCCGTCCGGTCTGGGTGGCCGGCGAGCTGCTGCGGCAAGGGGGAGATTTCAACAAGTACGTCACCGCGAAGGGAATTGTCCGGCAGGAAGGAATTGTCTTCCGGCATCTGCTGCGACTCATCCTGCTGTGCGGAGAGTTTGCGCAGATCGCGCCGCCCGACTTTCCCGAAGAGGAATGGCGGCGCGAAATGCGGCAACTGGCGGAGGAGCTGACCGATTGCTGCCGGCAGATCGACCCCGACAGCACGGATCGCGCGATCGAGTCGGCTCAGACGGCTCCCGACCTTGTGGCGGCGGAAGCGACGGATACGGCGCTCAGCGAAGTTCCTGCCAGCGAATGATCCCGGGGAAAGCATTCCCTGGACCTGGGGCGATTCGCGCCGGCACGGTGGAAACACCTCCCTTTTTGCTTTCGGCCCGTTCGGTTCCCGGTACAATGGTGCCCTTCCAAATACCCTGCGCTGAGGAGCACCTGTGAACGACAACTCTGCCGAGATCCGTCAAAACGATTTCACCCACTCGCCGAACTACAAGTGGGCGGTTGTCACAATGTTGTGGTTCATCTGTTTTTTCAACTACGCCGATCGACAGGCCATCTTTTCCATCTTTCCGCTGCTGGAATCAAAGTTCGGATTCAGCGAGAAGGAGCTCGGTTACATTGGGGCAGCGTTCACGTGGATCTATGCGGCGATGGCTCCCATTGCCGGCCACACTGGCGATAAGTTCCGTCGGAAGTACGTGATTCTCATCGGACTATACGTCTGGAGCATCATTACGGGCTTCACGGCATTGTGCTCAAAAGTATGGCATTTTGTGCTCGTGCGCGGCGCTGAAGGTCTCGGCGAAACATTCTACTTCCCAGCGTCAATGTCACTGATCAGCGACTACCATTCAAAGACGACTCGTTCCCGCGCGATGAGTATCCATCAGACGAGTGTCTATGCCGGAACCATCGGCGGTGGAGCGCTCGCGGGTTGGATGGGGCAGGAGTACGGTTGGCAGTCTCCGTTTGTCCTGCTTGGTGTTCTCGGCGTTGTGCTCGGACTTTTTCTGAGCAAGTTTATTCGCGAACCGGAACGTGATGAAGCCGAACGGCTTGAACAGGGCCGTGTTGAAGCAACTGCAGCTGAACAATCGGTTCCTGTCTCGGTATTCATCAAAGACGTTCTTCGAACCCCGACCTTACTGACGTTGATCCTGGCCTTCTTCGGCGCGAATTCCGTTGGCGTCATTTTCCTGACTTGGATGCCGAAGTTTCTTTACGACAAATTCTCGCTCACTCTCGCTGTCGCAGGTTTGAGCGCGACAGTCTTTCTCCAGATCGCGAGTGCAATTGGATCGATCGTCGGAGGTGTTCTTGCAGATAAGTGGCGGCATCGGATGGCCGGCGGCCGAATCCTGACTCAGGCGCTGGGTACGTTTCTCGGCGCGCCTTTCATCTTTCTGTGCGGCTACACCACGGATTTGAAATGGCTCGTACTGGCAATGACGTGCTTCGGATTCTCGAAGGGGCTTTACGACGCAAACATCTGGGCCTCAATGTACGATGTCGTTGCCCCTTCCCGGCGTGCGACGACGCTCGGCATCGCGAACATGATTGGCTGGTTCGGGGGGGGGCTGGGAGCACTGCTGATTGGTCTGGTTGTGGGGGATTATAAAGTCACAATGAGCGCGGCGATTTCTTCGACCGCCGTGATCTATGTGCTTATCGGAGTTCTGCTAACCGTGGCCGCGCTCTTCTTCGCACCTCGTGACGTCCACCGCGCTACCGAGCCGGATGTGCGGCCTCAATGAGCACATGCTGCAAACGAATTCCTGGCGGGGCACGCGTAGGGGATTTTCGTTTTCAGTTGAGCAACCCACGCCCTTCGCAAAGCCTCATGGCGTGCCACCCGAGCTTTGCACGCCGTGCGATCACTGCGGAGCAGGCTTAGCGGGAGTCGCCACCGGTCTGATTTCGAGGCTGCGGATGCGGCCGCGGCGTTCGGTGACGACTTTCACGGGACCTTTCGAATCGGCGAGCGCCTGGCGGAATTCGGTTTCGCTTGCGAACGGCCGACCGCCGATGGCGTAAATGCGGTCGCCGATGCGGAGCCCCGCCTGGTACGCGGGGGAGCCGACCGCAATCCGGTTCAGAATGACCGTGCCGGGCTCGCCGTCGTCGGTCCGCCACGAGAGGCCGAACTTCAATGGTTCGCCCACAAGCTGGACGCGCAACCGCCGCTTGCCGGGTTCTCCTTCTCTCGAAACGGTGATTTCCGCGGGACTTGACGCTGCGAGGACGAGCGCGCGAAAACTGTCCGCCGATTCGACCGGCTGCCTCTCGACTTCCACGATCCGGTCGCCGATTCTGAGGCCGGCCGCTTCGGCTGGAGATCCCGGTTCGACCTGCGTCAGCTTGACGATGTTCTGTTTCGCCAGTTCATCGCTCCAGACGACGCCGAGTCTCGACGGCCAGGGCGCCGCGGGAGCGTCGAGCAGTTTCGCCTGGTCCGGACCTTCCACGAGTGCGGCATCGCGGAACCCGGGAAACTTGTCTTCATCGGCCGCGAGGTGTGCGGTGCGGAATAACAGCCTCGTGACGAGCCGCATTCCCTCATAGTCGATTTTGTCGGGGTCGTCGCTGGGGCGGTGATAGTCGTCATGCTTGCGCGTGTAGGGCATGACGAAGGGAATCTTCTGCGCGTAGAACGGGTAGTGATCGCTATCGCGCTTCGTCTGCCAGTTGAAGTCGAGCTCGGGACCGTTCTCGTCATTGCTTTCGCTGACGAGTTTGCGCAGACCCGCGGCCGTCCGGATGCCGTACATTTCGAGCGATTGCGTGCGCAGCCGGCCGATCATGTCGACGTTGATGACAAGCCGGATTTTGTTGAGCGGAATCGTCGGGTTCTTGGTCCAATGTTCCGAGCCGAGCAGCCCCCGCTCTTCCGCATCCCAGAATGCGAAAAGAATCGAGCGGCGCGGCGCGGGCTCAACGCCCGTAATGGCCTGCGCAATTTCGAGCAGCCCCGAGACGCCGCTGGCGTTGTCGTCGGCGCCGTTGTGAATCAAGCCGACCGGGCCGCGGCTGTTTCGCGCGTTGCCGTACCCGACGTGATCATAGTGCCCCATCACAACGATGAACTCGTCCTTCAGGCGTCGGTCGCTTCCAGGGAGGATTGCAAGAATATTGCGGAAGTCTTCACCGAAGTACTGGTAGAAGTCGCCGTCTTCACCGCCGGGCTGGAGCGGCAGCTTCCGGAGCTGGGCGACAACGTATGCTCCCGCCGCACGTCCGCCGGCGCTTCCCGCCTCGCGCCCCTCGAAGGTATCGCTGGCGAGGACCTGCACATGATTGCGCAGCTCTTCAGTCCGGATTGTTTCGAGGGCGACGTGAAACGAATCGGCATCGGCCGCGGAAGTGAATGACGGCGCGAGTGCCGCGAGCGTGGCAATGAAACGAATGCAGGCAGCGGAATTTCGCATATCGAGTTGCTCAAATCCTCCAGCCGGTCGAGCGCGCGTCTGGATCCCGGGGGGCACTTCGATCTCGCACTGGCGGGCAAGCCCGCCACTGGCACCCCAAAGCGTTATTGGACCTTCTTGTATGACGGAAACTCGAGGAAGACCTTGAGTGCTCCGTCTTTTTTGTCGCGGAATGTTTCGAACGCGGTCTGGACTTCCGAAAGCGGATAGCGGTGCGTGATCACTTTCGAGACGTCGATGCGTCCTTCGCCGATCCATCTCATGGCGAGGGGGAAGTCGCGGCGGAAATCGGGATCGACGCTGGTATGGACCGTGATGTTCTTCTTGAAGAGGTTTCGCCATTTCACGTTGGCGATGGTGACCGGCGGAACACCGAAGTAGAGGATGCGCCCGAAACGGGGGCAGAGATCGACGCAAAGATCGAGCGCCTGATGCTGGTGACCGACCGCTTCGATGACGAGATCCGGCATCTTTCCGTTGGTGATCCGGCTGACTTCCTTGACGGCGTCTTCCTTCGAGTTGTTGATGACGGCAGTCGCACCCATCCGGGGGCTGTTCTTCAGACGCGAATCGAGCAGATCGATTGCGATAATCTCG
>JBFWWA010000190.1:0-8055 GCA_050246455.1 Planctomycetaceae bacterium | reverse complement strand
CACCGCTCGATCAGTCGTCCGGTTCCGCTGATGTCAAAATCACCCAGGAAATCCGCCGGTCAATTACCGACGATTCGTCCCTCTCCGTGAACGCGCACAACGTGAAAATCATCACGAACGACGGCGTCGTCACCCTCCGCGGACCGGTTGCGAACGACGACGAGCGCGCGGCGATCGAACGAAAGGCGCGCGAAATCTCGGGAGTTGCTCGCGTCGACAGTCAGCTGGAAGTTTCACGGCAGTAGCCGCCGCGAACAAAAGTGTTTCTGCGCTCAGTGCAAGCCTACCCATTTCAGGAAGGAAGAGTCATGGCTCATTCCGCATTTTGTATCGCCACCAGCGACGGCCAGGCGATCGAGATTGCTTCGCAACTCAAATCCGCCGGTTTCCGGCCGAATGATATTTCCGTTCTGTTTCCGGACCGCACCAGTACCCACGATTTCGCCCACGAGAAGAACACGAAGATGCCGGAGGGCGCGGTCGCGGGTGTCGGCGCGGGAGGGGCCATCGGCGCCACGCTCGGCTGGCTGGTCGGCGTCGGCTCGCTCGCGATTCCGGGCCTCGGGCCGTTCATTGCCGCAGGTCCGATCCTCGCAGCACTTGGCGGAGCGGCCGCCGGCGCGACCGTCGGCGGTGCAACAGGGGCACTGGTTGGAATGGGCTTTCCGGAAGTGGAAGCCAAGCGTTACGAAGGAAAGCTGCAGAAGGGAAACATTCTGATCTCGGTGCACTGCGAGAACGACGAGCAAATCGACCTCGCGAAAGAAATCTATGCGGGAGTTGGAGCGGAGGATATCGCCGTATCCGCAGAAGCGCCGATCCGCACTCGATAGATAAGTTCCACCCGCGCAGCGGAAACGTTGCGGGGGAGCCGCGCTCATCCTTCAAAGATGAGCGCGGATTCTTTTCGGTGAGTCCGCGGTCAGGGCAGGAATCCGCGCTCGCGCAGTTCCTGGATGTTGTCCGGCGCACTCGACCAGACGCGCTCTGCGGCGTATCGCAGCAAAGCGATTCCCGCAAGCGCTCTGGGTGCGGTCAGAATCGCGACGCGATCTTCTTCTTCGTCGTCGAGCTGCCGATTCAGCTTCGCAACGACTTCATCCACGCTGTCGCTCACGATTCGGGCCGGTCCGCTTGTATTGTCGAGCCGAAGATGTGAGAAACCCGCCGTCCGGGCGAGCATGAAGCGGGCGATCTGTTCATCCTCCCCATGCTCCTCGAAGAAATTGCGGAACTCCGGATGGAGATTCTCCGGGGTGATGATCGTCGGCCGGGTAATGCGGACTTCGCCCTGCGTCAGCGAAATTGGCGTTCCGGGCTTGTCGGTACTCAATACGAGATAATACGGCAGCTGCGATTCACCGAACGTAAAGAGCGAATAATGCACGGGACGGCGAATGTCGACAGCCTCCCAGGCTTGCCGAAAACGCCGTTCCTGCTCGTATCCACCGTATGACATGGAGTAACCGCCGAAAACCCCGCAACCCAACCGCGAACAATTCGGAAACTGCCATCATACTCACATTTCATCGCGACCGGATAGCGAGTCGCGTAGGATGTGTTGACGTAAGGACGCGCTTGACAAGCGCGACCAACTCGCAAAAAATCATCCGGTTCGGATCGACGACCAGGAGACTTCAGGAGATACAACATGGGTGGACCAATCGTTCGCACGGGCACGACGCCGGAATTCTGGGCGAACTGGGACAATATCTTCGGCGACAAGAAGAAAAAGCCGAAATCCGGGACGGCTAAAGCCTCAGCAAAAGCCGCCAGGAAGGCTCCGAAGAAATCCGCCAAGAAGAAGAGCGGCAAAAAATAGCGCGACGCCGCCGTGCGTCTGCACCTCCCTGGAATTCCCGCCCGCGTGGAGAGTCACCGACAATGACCGCCGCTCCCGATGCGGTGCATCTCCCCGATTCGCTTCCTGGCGGTGCCGGGCATCGAGCAGCATTCCCGCTCGAGCATCGGCTTCTGGTAATGGTTCTTGTTGCGCTCAGCTTTTTTGCTTACGGCGGAATCCGCGCGCCGGTTCCCGCCGTCAACGAACCGCATTACCTCAGCAAGGGAAAGCATTACTGGATCCCGGAGTGGTGCGCCGGCGACTTTTTTCTCGAATCGTCGAATGTGCATCTCGTCTTCTATCAGACGTTCGGTCTGCCGACGGTGTGGCTCTCGCTCGAACAGGCCGCATGGCTCGGCCGGGCGATTGCGTCACTGATTCTGGCGATGGGCTGGACGCGCCTGGTCTTCATCATCCTTCCCACGCGATGGACGCCGTTGTGGGTCGCGTGGGGGTTTCTGTTTCTGCAGGCGTGCGGGAATCTTTCCGGAGAGTGGATCGCCGGCGGCATCGAATCGAAAGTTCCCGCATACGGGTTTCTGTTCTGGTCGTTCGCCTATCTGCTCGAGCGATCGTGGTATCGCGCTGCACTGCTGGCGGGACTGGCCATCAGCTTTCACCCGGTTGTCGGCCTTTGGGGAACAATGGCGGCCGCCGGCGCACTCGGCTGGCAATGGCTGATGATTCTTCTCGATAGAAAATCCGAGCAGAAGCAGACATCGATCGGGCTGAGTCCCTACCCGCTGATCACCTCGCTTCTGATTCTTTGCGCGGCGGCGCTGCCGGGACTCATGCCCGCGCTCTCCATTGTCGGAGTGGATTCGTTCGAGGCCGACTATATCCAGGTCTATTACCGCCTCGATCATCATCTCGACCCGATAAAGTTCTCCCATTTCGCGGAAGGTTATTACCTCGCGCTGTTTGTCGGATGGCTGATTGTCGGAATTGTGTGGCGCCCCTCGCAGGCAGAACAACTCTTTCGGACCATTGTGCTCATGGCGGCCGGCATCGCGCTCGTCGGCCTTCTGGCTGGATATCGAACCGGTCTGCCGGAGGAAATGCCGGCATTCGCACAACGCATGAAGCTCCTGAAGCTTTACCCTTTCCGGCTGTTTGATGCGATGCTCCCGAGAGCGGCCGCCGTATCGGCCGTCGGGCTCGTTGGTCGGATCGCCTGGAACACGACCTCTTCCGCAACCGCGCCGCTCGGGAGGACCGCCTCATGGGGCTTGTTCGGAACGGCGATGGCGATCTCACTCGCGATCCCTTCAATCGACCGGAACGCGAGCCGCATGCAACCCGACCAATTGGCCGACTGGAAGCAAGCCTGCGAATGGATCTCGCTCCATACTCCAGGCAATGCCATCGTATTGACACCCGCGCGCGAGAGCTGGGCGTTCAAATGGTATGCACAGAGGGGGGAGTTCGTCTCGTTCAAGGATTGCCCGCAGGATGCGGAAGGAATTGTGAAGTGGAACCAGCGGCTCTTGTGGCTTCAGGACTGGGCGCAACGCACCTACGGCGACAACCTTTATTCCTCGGAAGAGCTTCGCGAGCTCTTCCGGACACACGGAATCACGCACGTTCTGGCGGGAAGGCTCGGGCCGATGGAAGACAAACCGATCTACCAGAACGGAACGTTCCGCGTCTATTCTCTCGTCAACGCGAACGACCCATAACACGCGAGACGATTCCATGAGCGTCTATCGAACACCAAGTACGGGAGCGGTCTTGTGCGCATCGCTGCGCGCATTACTTTCCGCGATCGTCGCTCTCCTGTTGTGGCATACCGCCGCAGATTCGATTTCGGCGGAAGATGCGACTGGACCGCAACCCGCGCTCGCCAATGACCGCGCGGGCGAAGACTGGCCCATTTTTCTCGGCCCGGAAGGAACGAGCATCAGCCGGGAAACCGGTCTTCTGGATTCGTGGCCGGAATCCGGCCCGCCGGTTCTGTGGAGGGCGAAGCTTGGCGTTGGTTATAGCGCGCCCTCGGTGCGCGGTAACCGTCTGGTTGTCGCTCACCGGCAGGGTCGGGAGGAGATCATCGACTGTCTCCGGGCCGATACCGGAGAGCCACTCTGGAACTTTCGATATCCCACCGACTACCGCGATCCCTACGGGTATAACGACGGGCCGCGCTGCACACCCCTCCTGACGAAGGATCGCTGCTACACATTCGGCGCGGAAGGGGTGCTCGTCTGTCTCGACCTCGAGAGCGGCACCGAAATCTGGCGGCGTGAGACGGCGAAGGACTTCGACATCCCCCAGGCGTTCTTCGGCGTTGGTTGCACGCCGATTCTCGAAGGCGATCTGCTGATCACGCTCGTCGGCGGTCAGCCGAACTCGGGCGTCGTCGCTTTCAATGCAACGAACGGCCGGACCGTCTGGGAAAGCGTGGGACGCGATACGTGGGACGGCGTCGAGACCGGCGGACCGAAATACCGGTGGACCGGGAAGGAAATGGTCGTCAGCTATTCGTCGCCGTTCGGGGCGACCATTCACGGCGAACGCCATATTCTTTGCCTCATGCGGCAAGGACTCGTTTCGCTCGATCCGAAAAACGGCAGCGACCGCTTCAAGTACTGGTTCATGTCTGACGACTACGAATCGGTGAATGCGGCCCGGCCGGTCGTCATCGGCGACAAAGTGTTCATCTCCGCCGCTTACGAATCCGGCTCGGCTCTGCTCGAAGTCCAGAAGGACGGCAAGAGCGTGCAGGAGGTCTGGCGGAATCGTCGAAACATGCTTGCACACTGGTCGACGCCGCTCGTTCTGGGAGAGCACATTTACGGATTCAGCGGACGTCACGAGAACCAGGGGGAGCTTCGCTGCCTCGACGTCGCGAAGGGCAAGGTTCTCTGGCGAACGACCGGTTGGTCCGGACCGCTCAACGATCTCGAACAGAATTCCGCAACCGGGGAGATTCGCCTGAAGTCGACGGGCAAAACAATTCCGTTTCCGTTCTACGGACGCGGCTCGAAGATCCTTGCCGACGGGAAGTTCATCGTTCTCGGGGAACGGGGGACACTCGCACTTGTCAAAGCGAGCTCAGAGAAGTTCGAGGAGATCTCGCGAACGTCGTATCCGGAGATCGGCTACCCCGCCTGGGCCGCGCCGGTTCTCTCGCGGAAGCGGCTCTATCTTCGTGACGAGCACGATCTCATCTGCCTCGACCTCGCGCCGGCAACGAAAGAGTAGTTAAGCTGCTGCTTCAATCGCCCTCTCCCCGTCGCGGGAGAGAGGTCGGGGCGAGTGGGCCGCTTGATATTCCATCGCCGGGGCGCGTCGACTTCATCCCGATCGCCACGTCCGACGACGTGTCGTCGGGCCGGGACGCGGAAGCGCCGACGGAAACCTGAGTCGACTTCACGTCGCTTGCGGGTTGAAAGCCGAACACGAAGACGACCGCCGCGAGAATGCAGAGAAAGCCGACGATGTAGTTCCAGCGCAAAGGCTCGTGCAGGTAGAGCACGGCAAAGCCGCAGAACACAACGAGTGTGATCACTTCCTGCATGATCTTGAGCTGCGTCGCCGTGAAGTTCATGTGACCGATGCGATTGGCCGGAACCTGGAAGCAATATTCGAAGAACGCGATCAGCCAGCTCACGAGAATCGCGGCCCAGATCGGCGCGCTTTTGTATTTGAGATGGCCATACCAGGCGAACGTCATGAAGACGTTTGAAATTGTCAGCAGCACCACCGTCGCCATCGAGCGGGATCCTCAATTGGATTTCAAACGGGAACCTGTCACACAGATTCCCCGGCATCAATCAGAATTGCGGCGCCGGCGAGCGCCCGCAGAGCGTCTTCCAGCTGCTTCGGCTGGATTCGCGACGAGCTCTCACTTTGCGCTTCGAGATCGGCAATCAGTCCGCCGCGCCGCGTGCGGCCGTTGAGATGCGGAACGATCGCCCGCTGCAGGGGATCGAGGCGAATCTGTTCGTGCCGCCGGTTGGTCACCGTGTCGCCCGCGATCGCTTCAAGCCGGTTGAGTGCCGGAACGGTCGGGCACTCTCCCGGGTCTCCGGCACAGTTGGTGGGGCGGACGTCGAACTCGATCAGTCCGGCGGCGAAGGATTCGAGAAGCGCCGCCGCTGTGCCGTCGATATCTGCGGAAGATATCCCGTGTGCACCGCCGGTGTTCGCCAGTCGCTTCTGCGCTCCGGCAATGATCTCGTCAAAGCGGAGATTCCGGGGCCAGATTTCGCCGAGCACCAGAAGAGCGGCCTTGGACAGCGGTCGATGGACTTTCACTTCGCCGCCGTCGGGGTTTCGAAACGTCACCTCGTTCGCGCTCGAAAGATCGACGGGGGAATCGACCGGCTTCAACGATGAACCGACGTAAAACGATCGGATGCGGACCGGGCTGACCGCGCGGTCGATGCGCGCTTCCGCATGACAGAGGAGCGTTTCGCGAAAGCTTCGGTTGCGCAGGAAATCCATATACTGCTCGATCTCGACGACGCTCCTGCTCATCCGCTTCAACCGGTCGAACACCGCGGGCGGAAAGTTGCGCGGCAGCATCGTCGAGAAATCGGCGTCGGCCAGATACTGCAGCCGATGCCCGGCCGCGTGCTCCATGAACTCATAGAAATAACACGGGTCGTTCACTTCCGAGAGACTGTCGTGCCGCACGTGATGGTCGGCAAACGGCGCGACATGGCGGCGCTCCCACTCCAGCACGGTGCGGTACGCCGGCTGATTCTCGGGAACGGAATCGACGACGAAGTCGAGCAGTTCGCGGGCCTCCGTGACCGACGCCCCGGCATCGCGCCGGTCGCGGACGTGATAGAGCATCATGTCGCGGACGACCTGCCGGAGGCGGCCGCCGGGGAAGGTGTTGTAACTGATGTAAGCGATTCCGTTCGGATTCAGGTTCTTGCGGCAGACGCTGAGCACTTTGTCGCGCACGTTCTGCGGCACCCAGGAATAAACGCCGTGGGCGATGATGTAGTCGAAGGTTCCCAACGAGTCGTCGATCTCGAGGATGTCTGCCCGCTTGAGCTCGATGTTCGTGAGACGGAGCCGTTCGATCATTTCCCGGCCGACGGCAATCTGCCGATCGGAGAAGTCGATGCCGAGAAACCGGCTCTCGGGGTCGGCAGCGGCGAGGGGTATGAGATTCCCGCCTTCCGCGCAGCCAAGCTCGAGGACGCGGCAGCAATCAACGTCGGGAGTCGTCAACCCGAGCAGTGCGCCGAGGGTGGCAAGATGCCTCGGCCGCGATCGTCGAAACGGTCCCCCCTGGTAGGGAATTTCGTCGTAGCTTTTCGCGATCGATTCTGCCATGTGGGACACGATGCCACGCGCCGCAGCGAAGTCTGCGCGCGAGGACGAGGGATACTTGCGCGCGTCGTCGCGAACCAGTTCGCGACGAGACGTCAGGCCGCGTCGAATTCGGAGATCCGGTTATGCGGCGAGAACGGCAGCACCCATTCGTCGGACGCGTGCAGGTTGTACTGCATGACGTAGGCGTCTTCCGTGGTGTCGTCGTAGTGCCGGCGAAGGACGCAGACCGCGCGGAAGCCCTGACTCTGGAAGAAGAGCTGCGCGGTGAGGTTCGACTCGCGAACTTCCAGTGCAATCTCCTTGCGGCGCTGTTGCGACAGCTTGTCGATCAGCCGGCGGACCATCTGCGAGCCCACGCCATGCCGTGCGGCGGAAGGGGCGACGGCGAAATTCATGATGCGCAGCTTCGATTTGTGAAGCTCGTAGATCATGAAGCCGACGATGCGATGGTCGTGCTCGGCCACCATGCCGATACAGTTTCGCTGACGGAGGCAGGCGAGGAAATCTTCCTCGGTCCACGAGTGTTCGAAGCAGGCCCGCTCGATCTCCAGCACTTCCGCCATGTCGCGGCGGATCAGCCAGCGAATCTGAACCTTCAAATCACTCCGTTGAGCCGATTGCTCGTAACTCATGACGGCCTCCGTGCCGTTATTCAGATTGGATGAGACTTCCATGAAGGCGCTGCGAGGAGCCCGAGCACCTGAGTGACCGAACCATACCAGATGACCGGAAGAGAGGTAAAGAGCTAAAGTGAACCCGGGACTGTTGCAGAATCAGCACCAGAGCGTCCTGTATTCGCCCGCTCCATTCTCAGTGGAACCGTCGGCATTGAAAGTGCAGTATTCCTTGGCATCTCTGCGGGGCATTTCGCGGAGACCCCGGAAATCCCGGTAAAAATGGCGTTGACGATTCCTCGCACG
>JBFWWA010000189.1:0-8066 GCA_050246455.1 Planctomycetaceae bacterium | reverse complement strand
TATTCAGGCACCAAGGACGGCTTGTTGGCACGGATGCCGCTTCTCGCGAGGCCGGGCATGTTCGTTTTCTCTCCCTCCCACTTTCAACAGCCCAGAAAAATCAATCGCACAAAAAGAAAGCCCGGGGAATTCTTTCCCCGGGCTTTCTTGATTTCTGCGGGTCGATTTCCGCGGATAAAACAGAGTGCGTTCAAATCGGGAACGACGTGAGGACGCGGTGCAGTTCCTCAACCGACGTCACCCCTGCGAGCACCTTCCGCTTAGCGGAGGCTTCGAGAGTCGACATCCCCTTCGAGACCGCTAGCTCCATCATCTCGCCGTGCCGTTTCCCCTTGAGAATCGCATCGCGGATGTCCCCGTCGATTCCCATGACCTCGAAAACGCCGGTTCGGCCGAGATAGCCGGTGTGGAAGCACGCTTCACAACCGAGACCTCGCACCAGTTCGGTCGAGTTGACTTTATCCGGCTCGATTCCGAGGAATTCCGCGGTGGCGGTGTCGGGCTTGAACGACTGGCGACACTTCGGACAGATCTTCCGCAGCAGCCGCTGGGAGATCACTCCCTGCAAGCTGTCGGCGATGAACATCGGCGGGATGCCGAATTCCCGGAAGACGTCGATCGTCGCCACCGTGTCGTTGGCGTGGAGCGTGCTGAGCACGGTCACACCGGTCAGACCGGCGCGGCAGCCGATGTGAGCGGTTTCCGGATCGCGGATTTCCCCGATCATGATGACGTTCGGGTCCTGGCGCAGCACTCCGCGAAGCGCCTCGACGAAGCCGAACTCGATGCGGTTGTCGACCTGGATCTGGCTGATTCCTTCCATCCGCCGTTCCACCGGGTCTTCAATCGTCACCAGGCTCTTGGATTTTTCGTTGAGCAGGTCGAGGCAGGAGTACATCGTGGTGCTCTTGCCGGATCCGACCGGCCCCACGCTCAGGATCATGCCGTACGGAGTGCTGACGTACCGCTTCACTTCCTGAATCTGATCGTCGTCGAAGCCGAGTTCTTCCAGCTTGTTGTATGTGGACGTGTCGGGCATGAGGCGAAGCACGAGCCGTTCGCCGTAGATGGTCGGTCCGCTTCCGACACGAATGTCTCGCTGCTGCTTGAGGACGGCGTTGGCGATATGCCCGTCCTGCGCGAGGCGGCGTTCGGTGATGTTCATGTTGGCCATCAGCTTCACGCGTGAAACGACCTGCGAGGTCATTTCCGGAGGAAGCTGGGCGACGTCGTGAAGCAGGCCGTCGACGCGGAGCCGGACGCGAAGCCCGCGATCATTGGGATCGAGATGGATATCGGTCGCCTGAAGCTGAAACGCGCGTTCAAGAAGCAGGTCCACGAGGGGCCCCGGCCCGACAACATCCACGAGCTCGCGTAGCTCTTCCTGAAGCGCCTTCTGCCGAACGCCGCTCGCCTGCCGTCCGCCAATGCTCATGATTCCATCCCCGATGCCGATGCCCTTTCGGCGCTCCCTTCACTCGCAGTGAATTCGCGCCGCAGAACTCTGGCCGACCAGACTGCCCGGCGGCCAACGTGTCTCCTACAACGATTTTTTCGCGGCTGGTTCCCATCGTTTCAGCCCGTTCGTTTACTTGTCTCCACTCCCGATATTGAGGTTCTCCCCAATCACCGACTTCGGCGCTGCGGGTGTCGCAGGTGCGGGTGTTGTCGGCGCGGGCGCGGCCGGCGCGGGTGTGGCGGCCGCCGGCGGAGTCGCCGCGGCCGGTGTTTCCGGTTCGTCATCGCCGCGGCGCGAATTCCGCTCTTTCTTTTTCGAGGTCTCCGCGGCGGTGGGCGTTGCGGGGACCGCAGCGGCCGGTGCCGGCGTCGTCGATCCGCTTTCTACGGCGGGCGGGGGAATTGCCGGGTCGCCCGGGGCAGCAGCCGGAGCCGGCGCCGGTACGACATTGCCGTCCGGTGCCATCAGAATGCCGGCCAGGACAACGCCAACGCACGCGACGAGTATTCCGATCCCGATGTTCCGCCGTCCGGCGCTTCCTTCCCGAACGAGCATCATGGTCCCGGCCACAATTCCGAGCGCCGCGAATCCGAATTCAATGGCTTTGGCGATCTTGCTGCTCGGACCGGCTCCGGGAGACGAAAGCTGCAGCCATAAACCGGCTGCCGCACCCGCGACCGCAATGATGCCGAGAACGACGAGTCCGGGCCCGCGCTGCGGACCGCTGCCGAACACGCGATTGCTGACGCCGAGCTCGGCCATCCCTTTTTCGCGCGAGTCGACGATCGTCCAAAGTTTCGTGAGGCCGGCGAGCTTCAATACCTCAAACACGAGCTCGTGCCGATTGACGACAACCATGTTGCCGCCCCGTTCCTTCGCCGCCTTCCAGAGTCGCACAATCAAGGCGACCATGGCGCTCCCCATGTAGTTGAGAGCGGAAAGGTCGACAAGAAATGCCGCGTTCGGCGCCGAATTGAGCCGAGCGAGCAGATCGTTCCCGACCCGTTCAATATCGGCCCATTGGGCTTCGTTCAACTCGGGCAAAAGCGAGATGACCGAACAGCCGTCGGCTTGCTCGAAACGATACGGACTCTCGACTGGCGTCACGGCTTGCTCCCCGCATGCATTCTCGTGATGTGTGCGCGGACAATCCCGCGCCCCGTTCGCCTTCCGGGAGGTGATGCCGATGGGCGCTTCCGTGGTCTGGTCGCGGCCCGCTCGCAGTGAACCACGCAGAAGGAGTTGCTGATGATGACCGGGAACCGGTCGGATGAACGCGTATACTCTATCGGAAAGAATTCTGAATCAACAGAGTCAATGTGGAATTCAACGAACATTTCGCGGACCCGCTGCGAAGGGTCCAACTCGTTCCAGCCGCGCGCCTTCGGATCCCTACCACTCGCAGAATGGTGATCTTGCGCACCGATGGGGTCGAACGACACTCCTACCGAATCGAGCGCCCCGCTCCGCCGGCGATCGAGACGAGCCGGTCGGGACGCGAGTCGCCACGTCGAATCGGGCTCAACGATCCTCCCGCCGAGTCGGCCCGGAATCGGCCCAGTCCGCGGAAACGGGGAGCGTCCCCCCTCGGCTGACGGCCGCCAACGTTCGATTTTGCGGCTAAAGCGGTCTGTGCGGCATAGGGGCTTTACATCCGGCCGGGCCCAGGGTTTTTGTTTGACTCTGCATTTCCGGGCCCCCTATAATTTCCAATTGAAAGCCTTTTCGCGAACGTCCCGACCCGCCGCCTCAACGCCGTTTCCAGTCCGCTGATAACGCCAACCACCGTGACGCTACGGCAATGGGGTATTGTCTGCCGACTTTGTACATCGGCAAACCACGCGGATGGACCGTCCGGAATTGAGACTCGATGAATAAGTACAGCAAGCCGCTCGTCGTCTTCACCATCACCGCCGCATTAACGTTCCTCGGCTTCAGTGCCGTGTCGAGCGTTGGTGGTCCGAACTGGACGGCCGAAGCGGAGCAACTCAGTCCCGATTACGCATTCGAAGCCGTCCCTGGCGAGAAAACGACCTATAAGGTCACCGATAACGCGACCGGTCAGGCTGTCACCAGCGCGAAACCGGAAGTGCAGGCCGCCGCGATCATCGCCGCGCGCAAGCATCTCGACAAAAAGCAGAAAGACGAGATTGCGAAGCTGACCGCGGATGCCACCAAGGTCCAGGGGGAGCTCGATACCGCGATCAAGCTGCGCGAAGCCGACATTCAGGCGATGGCGAAGCGCGAGCAGGAAATGGCGGCAAAGATTGACGAGGTCAACAAGCAGATTCTTCAGACGCGGGAGGAATCGGTTCGGAAATCTCAGGAGGCGCAAGCCGTCCGAGCCGAAGCGGAGCGCCGCCGCGGCGACGTTTTCCGTCTGCAGCGCGAACTTGAGGAAATTCGGGCCGATCTGTACCAGGCGAGCGAGCATCAGAAATTCCTTCGCGATCACCTGGAACGATTAAACGGAATGATCGGTCCGCTCGAACGGCGTCGCGAACAACTCGAACAAGAAGCGAAATAGTCGAAACCCCGGCGCGCGATTCCGCCGAGGAAGTGCGGGCTGCCGGGGGGCTCGGCCGGAAACCGGCCGGTCGAAGTGAATAAGCGGGCATCACCTAAGAAACAGGCCTACTGCGAAAACTGGCTGGAGCGATTCGATGACATCCGTCGGCAAGATTCTGGTTGTGCTGCAAGTCGTACTGAGCCTGCTGTTCATGGGCTTTGCCGGTGCCGTTTTCACCGCGCAGACGAGCTGGAAGGCGGAATCCAAGAAGCATCAGGACAACGCCGCGAAAACAACCAACCAGCTTCGGCAGACTGAAGAGCTGGCTCAGAAGGATAAAGCCGACCTCACCGGTCAGTTGAAAGAGCAGACTGACAAGGCCGCCGCGTCCGAAGCGCTTGCGACCGGACTCAAAGAAAAGAACGCGGCGCTCGAGCAGCAGCTCGCCGCGAGCCGCACCGAGTTCGAGAACGCCCAGGCGCTTGCCAAGATCGCCGGCGAAGAAGCCCGCGCCCGCCGCGATGAAGCCGGCAGCCTTCGTGCCGCCAACGACAGCCTCCACAAATCGCGCAACGAACTGATCGATCAGGTCCGAGACCTCTCCGACAGGGTGTTCAACAGCGATCTCGCTCAGAAAGCGATGAACGAGAAGCAGAAGGAAGCCCTCGAAGAGACGGCGATTATGAAGTCGATGTTCCGCAAGCAGGGACTCAGTCTCGACCCGAAAGAGTACGAGAAGATGCAGTCCCCGCCGCCGCTCGTGCAGGGGCAGGTTGCGGAAACCCGCAAGAATCCCCGCAACGGCGGCTCCGATCTCATCCAGATCACCGTCGGAAGCGACGACGGACTGGCGAAGGGCCACGAGCTGTACGTCTACAGTGCCGGCGACCGGCCGAAATATCTTGGCAAGATTCGCGTAGAGTATCTCGAGCCCGACATGGCGGTGGGGATCATCCTCGAAAAAGCGAAGAATGGCGTGATCCAGAAAGGCGACAATGTCACCTCGAAGCTCTAAGAAAGGCCGCGCGGACGGCCCGGCCCCCGTCGCGGATGTCTATGTCGGGCTGCTCGTCGTTTCGGTTGCCGCCCTCCTCACGGGAATTACCTTCCTGTGCCTGGAGCTGAACAAGTACGGCTGGGCGCTTCCCGGAGGTTGATCGCGGCGAGACCAGGTTTTCACCGGTCGAGCTGCGATGCGCTGCCCCACCCTGCCCGCTTTGCGCAATTCCGCGCCGACAGTGCCCTCAATTCGGCGACCATCGTCGGCTGCGCTCCTCTCGGAACTGCATCTTGCAGGAATTCCGGGCGCGAACTACAAATCCCCGCTCTGACTCGATTTAGCGTTTGCCGGAGCGGGATGCTTGCGCAGGTTCGATCGTCTCGACGATCGACCGGACCGCGCGTCGCGCCCTGGACCGGCGATCGCACCCGATACCCAATTGTGTGACTCGGCCCGTCGATCCGACCTCCTGGGCGCTGCGCGTCTATGTCGTGCCGGTCGACGAGCGTGAACTCTATTCGAATGGCGCGCCCGCACGGATGCTGAACCGCCTGCGCAGATGCCTTTGCCCTGACCTGGCGATTGACCTGGGAACCGCGAACACACTCGTCGCGATTGCCGGGCAGGGAGTGCTCTTGAACGAGCCTTCGGTCGTCGCGCTGCAGAAGGGATCTCGCCGCGTTCTCGGAAAAGGGACAGCGGTCGGCAAGCTCGCAAAGCAGATGCTCGGCCGCACGCCCGATTCCATCACGGCGGTCCGACCGATCAAAGACGGCGTCATCACCGATTTCGAGCTTTGCGAAGCGATGCTCCGCTACTTCATTCAGAAGGCAAGCCGGCAGTCGGTCGGACTCCGCCCGCGCGTCGTCATTGCCGTTCCCGGGGGAATTACGCCGGTTGAGAAGCGCGCGGTCTTCAACAGCGCGGAGCGCGCGGGGGCGGGGCGCGTTTATCTGCTCGAAGAATCGAAGGCGGCGGGCATCGGCGCCGGACTGCCGATTTCCGAGCCGATGGCGAACATGGTTTGCGACATCGGCGGCGGGACGACCGACGTCGCAATTCTGAGTCTCGCCGATATCGTCGTCAGCCGTTCGATTCGCATCGCCGGTGACGAAATGGACGAGGCGATCGTCGAATACATGAAGCAGAACTTCTCGCTGCGCATCGGCGAGCAGACGGCCGAGCATCTCAAAGTCGAGATCGGCAGCGCGTTTCCACTTGAACAGGAGCTCACGGCCGAAGTGAGCGGACTCGACACCATCAGCGGCGTTCCCCGGAAGGCGGTCGTGACGAGCGAAGAAATCCGCGAAGCCCTCCGCGAGCCTCTCATTGCGATCCTCAACTGCATCAAGAACGTGATCGAACACTGCAAACCCGAGCTCGTCGCCGATCTGGCCGACACCGGACTCGTCATCACGGGAGGGGGCGCGCTGCTCCGCGGCATCGACGAGTTCATGAACGAACAGCTCGGAATTCCAGCGCGAGTGACCGACGATCCGCTCACGACAGTCGCCCGCGGCACAGCGATCTGCCTGGAACATCTCAGCCAGTGGCGAGACAGCCTGGACGACGGTGACGGAGACATGTGACCGGTATCGCGGTCGGCGTCCGGAAATGAGAGCGGAAAGCAAACGGAACAGCAGTTTCGCGAAAGAGAGACTGAGCTCATTAGATTGCGGTCTTTTCGGTCCATCCCTCTTCGTTGCGTTCTATGCGAAAGCCCTCTTCATCGCGTTGGAAGTTTCTGGTCGCGGCGCTGATGCTCGGCGCAGCGATGGGACTGTTCCATGCCCCGGAGACTCTGACGGCGGGTTTGAGATCGCTGGTGCTTGACTCCGTCCGCCCCGGCACGAGCGCGCTGCAATGGTCGTTTGCGGAGAGTCGCGGCTGGCTAGAGCGAATGTCGCGCGTCGAGGTCGATACCGATCGCGTGGCCGAACTCGAGGAAGAGCTGGAGGCGGAACGAGCCGCCACCCGGTCTGCCCTGGCGCAGAGCGCACTTCTCAGCGAGCAACTGAGGGATGCACTGAAGAACGGCTCATCCCCTCACGAGTCGACTCCGGGGAAACCGCTTTTCACCCCGGAGCTGTTGCGGGCGTCGGTCCTCGGCGACGGAACGCGAACGCTATGGCGGGAAGGAAAGCTGATCGACAAAGGGTCGGCGGACGGGCTCACGGAATCGCTGCTGGTTCTCGACGAGGGGCGGACGCTCATCGATCAGGGATCCGATTCGGGTGTGGAACTCGAGCAGGATGTCTACGCGGGGAGAACGGTCGTCGGAAGAATCGCAACGGTCGGCCGCTGGACAAGCAGCGTGGAACGGGTCACCGACAAGCACTATCGCGGGCTCGCGCGGATCGCGCGGAAGACCGCGTCGGGTCTCGTCCTCGGTCCGGAGGGAATCATCGAGGGGGACGGCTCGAACACCTGCCGCCTGCGCGATATTCCGGTCACCGACTCGGTGGAAGTCGGCGACGAGGTCTACACCGGCGGACGGGATGGGCGCATTCGTTCGCTGATGTACTACGGCAAGGTTGTCGAGGCGCGGCTCAATGACGGCTCCACGGCCTGGGAAATCCGAGTGCAGCCGGCCATCGACGATGCGCATCTGAATACCGTGAATGTGCTCCGGACGCGCCTCAACCCGCATCGGATGCTCGCCCAGTAACTTTCAAAATGAAACATCTACTCGTCGCGGCCATGACTTACTTCATGCTCGTACTGCAGATTGCAGTCCCGGGCCATATCGCAATTCTGGGGTACGCGCCGGTCTTTCCGCTTCTGGCGCTCATTGCCGCATTCGGTCTGTTCGAGGGAACCGCACTCCTGTTCTGGTCGGGAATGGTCGGACTCAGTTGCGATCTTCTCGGCACGGGCCCGCTCGGGCGGGAGATGTTCGCCTACACTCTCGTTGCCGTTTTCGCGGGGCAGATGTTCGGAAGGAACGAAACGCGCTCGATCGTCTGGGCGCTGTTCGCAAGTTTCAGCCTCGCGGCCACGGCCCTGATCTTCTCTTCGGCAGTCGATGTGCTGATCTCCGGCCGGCAGGTGAGCCGCATCGAGCTTCTGGAACAGATCGGTGCGACATCCCTTTACAC
>JBFWWA010000188.1:0-8070 GCA_050246455.1 Planctomycetaceae bacterium | reverse complement strand
ATAAGTTCCGCGCTTATCATTGTGATAGCGGATCTCGCCTCGGACAAAAGCAGCGAAATTCACGATGCTAATGTCTGAATCTTCGCGACAGAGCCTCACATCGATTTCACGATCCCACTGTTCCAAAGTGAATAGCAGTTGCAGCCTGTTCCGCACCGTGCTGAAACGATGGAGCACGCTGTACTCTGCTTCGAATTGAAGGGTGTCGAAGAATTCAAGAAGTTCGTACTCACGCCAATCGAGCTGGGGCATGGATCACATCTCGATGCCATTCGCGGATAAGAATACTCCGATTGACGCACGCTGCGAGGCAAAAGTTCGCGGTTCCGAGATTCTCCATTCTTCACCCTCTCCCCGTCGGGGAGAGGGGGCTTCGGACAAACGTTGTTGTGGCCGGTCTCCCAACCGTGCCGCTCCCCATGACCGAAGGTCTCCCACACACTTCGAGGAATTCGCCGCCCTCATTCTAAGTTCGGTCACGGTACGTCGAAAACATCAGACGAATCTCAGGCCTGACCAAAACCCGAATTGTCGTAGAGAATGGACAGACATCGCGATCCCAGACCGGTACGTCCAGATACAGAGTTTTGTCCGGCGCCAGGAGACAGTCTTCAATTTCAAGATAGTTGCCGCGTTTGTCATTGATGTGGCGCACCGCGCCGCGGACGAACGCAACAAAGCTAGCGATGCTATTCTCTGAGCCTTCGCGAAAGAGACTGATTTCAATCCTGCCGACGTATTGTTCCAGACTCAGGACCAGACGCACACCGTTTCGAGTTTCCTCGAATCGGTGCCGAGTACCATAATCTTCTTCGACGAGAAAGGTCTCGAAGAATTCAAGAAGTTCGTACTCACGCCAATCGAGCTGGGGCATGGATCACATCTCGATGCCATTCGCGGATAAGAATATTCCGATTGACGCACGCTGCGAGGCAAAAGTTCGCGGTTCCGAGATTCTCCATTCTTCACCCTCTCCCCGTCGGGGAGAGGGCAGGTTGAGGGGGCTTCGGACAAACGTTGTTGTGGCCGGTCTCCCAACCGTGCCACTCCCCATGACCGAAGGTCTCCCACACACTTCGGGGGAGACCTGCGGTCGTCGAAGGTGTCGCGGTCAGGAGACCGCGACACAACGAGCTCATCCTGCGTTCACGCCTCGTCAAGAATCTCGATTGCTTCGAACGATTTTCCTTCGAGCATTTCGAGGCTCGCGCCGCCGCCGGTGCTCAGGTGGGTCACCTTGTCGGCGAAGCCCATCTGCTGAATCGCGGCTGCGCTGTCGCCCCCGCCGATGATACTCGTGCAGTCGGATTTCGCGATCGCTTCGGCGACTGCCCGCGTTCCGGCGTCGAAGGGGGTCACTTCGAACTTCCCCATCGGACCGTTCCAGACGACGGTCTTCGCCGACTTGATGATCCCCGCGTAGAGTTCCGCGGTCTTCGGCCCGATGTCGAGTCCTTCGAAGCCGTCGGGGATTTCGCCGGCCGCAACGACCTTCTTGTTGGCATCGCTCTTGATGGCATCGGCGCAGTGCGTATCGACCGGGAGCACGAGTTTGCTGCCACCCGATGCGATCAATTCCTTTGCAAGGTCGACCTTGTCCTTCTCGACGAGGCTGTTACCGACTTTCAGTCCTTGGGCGAGCGCGAATGTATACGCCATCGCGCCGCCGATCAGAACCTTGTCGCAGACATTGAGCAGGTTCTTGATCACCTTGATCTTGTCGGAAACTTTCGCGCCGCCGAGAATCGCGACGAACTCCCGTTCCGGCTTCTTGAGTACGTCCGACAGATACTTGAGCTCTTTCGCGACGAGAAACCCGACGACCTTTGGCTTCGATCCGAGCGCGCGCGGCACAGCGACCATTGACGCATCGGGCCGGTGGCAGGTGCCGAAGGCATCGTTGCAGTAGACATCGCCGAAGGCGGCAATCTGCCCCGCGAACTCCGCATCTCCCTTCTGCTCGCGCGGATCGAACCGGACGTTTTCGAGGAGTGCGACCTCGCCATCCTTGAGTGCGCCGACTTTCGCTTTTGCATCGGAACCGATGGTGTCCGTCGCGAACGCAACCGGTTTGCCGATCAGTTCCGCGAGGCGGGCCGCGGCCGGCTTCAGGCTGAACTTCTCGTCACCCGGTCCCCCTTTGGGACGTCCGAGGTGGCTCATCAGGATCAGCTTCCCGCCCCGGTCGAGCACCGACTTGATGGAATCGAGCGCCATGCGGATGCGGAGGTCGTCGGTGATCTGCTGCTTGTCGTCGAGGGGAACGTTGAAATCGACTCGCATCAAAACGCGTTTTCCGCGGACATCAACATCGGCGATCGTCTTCTTGGGCATGTCGCAATTCTTTCGTAGATAAGCGGTAATACGGCGTTCAGGGGCCGTCAGCCACCATCCTAGGAGAGCCCGCGACGATTGCAAGCGAGCCGAGGCCGAGCCGATTACATCGCGGAAGTCAGCGCAGGCGTCGCTCGAACGCTTCCTGCGGAACGGGAAAGACTTCCATCTCGGCCGCTTTTTCGCGAGTCGAGAGGACGTCCGCTTCGGTGCGTCGCTGCGAGCCGGATTTGCGGAAGCGAAGCCGGATCACGAATGCGCCGACCTGCCGATGCTGCTGGTCAAAAGAGGGAGGCCACAATTGCTGCGCCAGATCGCGATCCGCGAGCGCCCGCGCGAGTGCAAACGTCGCACGGCTAGAAAAACCGCCGAGCACCGCCTCGAGCACACCATCCGGAGGGCGGTAGGAATAGAAAACGAAGGCCGCGTCCTCTTCTTCATTACAGGGGCAGCATTGCCAGCGCCCTTTCTTCCCCTCGAAGTAGATTCCGGGCACGTCGGCGGAATCGGAATGCGACAGCTGTATTCCGCCGTGACAAGACAATGGCTGCACGTCGTCATCGCGATAGCGGAAGAAGAACGGAACTTTGCGATCGGTCGGGGCAGCGACGTTATCTTCGGAGACATAAGGCCGTGTGCCGAAGACTCCCGCGACAACCGCTTCGATCGCCACATTGCTCTTTACGCTACCCAGACAAAGCAGGCCGCGATCGCCCCGGATCGAATGGAAGCGGTTGTGAACGGAAAGCGCTTCGTCGCGCGCCGCGGCCGCCTCGGCTTCCGCGTGCGCCGGATTCAAATCGGTCTGGAATGCGGAAACGTGCACCTGCCGGAGAGACTCGGGCTGTTCGTGAATCTGCAGCGAACCTGCCCCGTACAACTCGTGGAGCAGCACGCCGTAGAGGTCGGAATCGACGGTCGTGACCCAGCTCACCGTGGAATGCGGCACGTCGCTGCGGACGCCGAAACAGATTTCGAGCGAGCGACGCCGCGCGACCAGCGACCAGAAGTCTTCACGTTCCAATGCAAAGAGCCGCCCCGGCAGTTGCGCCGCGGAAAGACCGTGATGTTCCATCAGGTAGCTGCAGATCGCGGAGAGCGCATCCAGCGAGAGGTACTGGACGCGGTCGTTGAGCATTGCCGCAACTTTATGCCGTTCGAGCGACGTGTGATCGCAGATCTTCTTGATCACGCCGCGACCGGTATCGTTGTGCTCGTCGAGAATCTGCTTGAGACGAAGTCGGACCCTCATCCGAAACCGATCCTTAGCCTCTTCCGGCAGGTTGGGGGCGACCGCTTCTCAAGCAGCGAGAGCCGGCAGCGCAGAACTTCAGAACGGAGTCTTCCCTTTTTTGCCTTCCGGAGCGGGGGCTGTCGTGCCGCGCTGCTGCATACCGGTGCTGCCGCTGGATGCACTGCCGCCGCTCCCGAGCCCGATCGAGATCATGTCCCTCCGCGATGCGTAGCGGATCGGGAACGTGGCGAGTGTTTTCTCAGTACCGGAATCACCCAGGTTGAGCGTCCCACCATCGAAAACCCGGCCGGGAGAGCTGCTGCGAAGGGACTTTTCGGAGACGTACTGTGTGAATCCCAGCCACTCGCGGTCGGGAGCCGTAATTCCGAACAGATTCTTGCGTTCCGGGGTGAAACCCATGAACTCCCGCGGCAGCGGAGCCGTATGCAGAGCCGTCAGCAGGAATGCCATGGTGATGTAGCCGGTCAGTCCCGCAAAAATCCAGCGGGCCGGGTCATAGATTTTCGCTGAGACCGGAATGAACGTCGGCACCAGGTATTCCGATGCAAAGCGAAGTCCGGTAACGAGCAGCGCAAACAACCCGATGAGAGCGATCATGTCCCATTCGTTCTCCCATGCCGGAAGAACGTTTGAGCCGAGGAAATCGGCGACCGGCTCGAAGAAATTCATGGCGAGCAGACCGGAGATCAGCACCGAAAGCAGGATCGAACCAGCGGTCCACGCTCCCTCGGACGCGACGCACCAAGTCACGATGGCGACGATCGCCAGCAACAGAATATCGATCATGTATTCCTCACTTCACCACGCGTTGCAGTTCGTCGATCGAGGTCACGCCCTTCGCGAGCAGCCGGAGGCCCTCTTCACGCATGTAGAGCATTCCATTCTTGCGGGCTGCTCCCTTCACTTTTGACGCGGGGGCGTTTTCACGAATCAGATCGCGGATTTCGTCGGTGATGACGAGCAGTTCAAAGATGCCGATTCGGCCCATGTAGCCGAGGCCGCCGCAATTCGCACACGTTTCACCCGGTTCGGCCTGTTGAGTCGGGGGACGGAAGAACTGGTCGATCCGCTCAACCGGAATTCCGAGACTTGTCAGCAGCTCACGGCTCGGCTTATAGCTCTCACGGCATTCATTGCAGAGGCGGCGTACGAGACGCTGGCCGAGAATGGCTGAAACCGAGTTCGCGATCATGAACGGTTCGACCCCGAGCTCTATCAGCCGGTACAGGGCGGTGATCGTATCGTTGGCGTGGACCGTCGAGAACACCATGTGTCCCGTGTTCGCCGCCTGACAGGCGATGGTAGCGGTTTCCGCGTCTCGAATTTCTCCGATCATCAAGACGTCGGGGTCTTGACGCAGAATGCTGCGGAGCGAATTCGCGAACGTCTGTCCCGCTTTCGTGTTCACCTCGATCTGGTTGACGTTCGGCATTTTGTATTCGATCGGGTCTTCGACCGTGATGATATTCCGCTGATAAGAGTCGATATCGCTGAGAGCGGCATAGAGAGTCGTCGACTTGCCGGCGCCGGTCGGTCCGCAGCTCAGAAACAGCCCGTGCGGCTGGTGAATAACGCTGCGGATCTGCTCCTGCAATTGTTTCCGGAGCCCGAGGCCGTTCATCGAATTGACCGAATTCGCCTGATCGAGAATACGCAAGCTCATCTTCTCGCCGTGTCTTGTTCCTTGTGTGGCGACGCGGAAGTCGATCTCCCGGTCATCGAGCTCGGCGCTGAAGCTTCCGTCCTGAGAGCGACGCTTTTCGGTAATGTCCATCGCGCAGAGGACTTTAAAGATGTTGATGACCGCATCGCCGACGGCCGTGTCGAACGGTTCCGTCGGATACATCACGCCGTCGATGCGCAGACGAACGGCGAGCTCGCCATCCTTGGGTTCCAGGTGAATGTCGGTGCTGCGCCGGAGGATCGCGTCGTAGACGAGCTCTTTGGCAGCCATGTATCCCTTGGA
Organism: Planctomycetaceae bacterium; assembly: GCA_050246455.1. Taxonomy (GTDB): domain Bacteria; phylum Planctomycetota; class Planctomycetia; order Planctomycetales; family Planctomycetaceae; genus CAZVJA01. The sequence goes on along the minus strand of JBFWWA010000188.1, from coordinate 2,515 downwards.
GTTTTCCACCTGCCGGGAACGGCTGGGATCGTTCTTCTCGCCGCGCGACGTTTTGCCCATGAATGTAATCGGCGGGCCGACCGCCATTTCCAGCGTCTCGCGCGAGCCGATGCGAATGCCGATGCGGGCCAGCAGCCGAATCAATGTTTTCTGAATATGATCCGGAGTCAGAACACGAGATGCTTCCGGCACGCGCCGGTTCCGCTCATTGATGTAGAAACCGAGTGGTACACCGTAAGCCGCAAGCAGCGTCAGAAAACCGAGAATGAAATTCGGGAAGCAGAACATCAGGATGAACCCGGCGACTCCCGAGAGCAGAACAATCGAGTTCCAGAACTCGCCGCGGACTTTGAGCGCCCGGCTGTCTTCATCCACCCAGCGACTGCTGTACATCCATGCGGCAAAAATCACGAGGATGAAAAACAGACCCCAGCGGCTGAAGTAATCGCCGACGGCGCCGGTCTGACCCGCTCGGACGCCGTTTCCGCGAACGAAGGGGTTCGGATCGTTGGGAAAACGGTTTGCCGAGCTGGTGCTGCCGGCAGCAGGTGCCGGAGGCGCTTTCGCCGCCGCCTCGGCTTGTTCTTGAGCGGCTGTTTTCGCGGTCCCCTTCTTCGCCTCCATCTTTTGCGCGAAAGCGCCGCTGGGAGTGAGGGTCAGAAGCCAGGCGACGACCAGAATTCGAGTGAGCTGAGCGATATCATTATTCTGCCACACAGGATTTGGCCCTTTTAACTACGCGGCCATCCGGCCGAAGTCGCAGTGCGGACGAAAGGTTGCGGCAGATGAAATTCCGCCGCTGGAACCCCTTGGAAGTATCGTACAGTACCTCAGCCATCCATTTCCATACCTTCGTCCGGCACTCCGGGAAACCCGGTTTTCGCCGAGAAGTCCGCTTCAATTGCAGTTCACCGGCGGGTCGGGCAGAATTTCCGACGATATCAGGACAATGCGGGCGGCGGCATCAAGCGTTTTATCAGATATTCCGCCCCGTCGGAGTCAGCGGCGCGAATCATCGTGGTGAAGACCGACAGGAGCCGAGAAGATGGCCGACCCGCAGCTCCCTGCTCGTCGAATCTTTATCGTCGACGACACCCCGGCGACGTCCTATCTGCTGGGTAAGCTGCTCGAGGCCATGGGGCAGTCCGTACGTTGTTTTTCGGATGGCGAGTCTGCTCTGGCGGCTGCCTCGGCGGAACCGCCGAACCTCGTCATCTCCGATCTCTCGATGCCGGGAATGAACGGGTTCGAGCTGGCCCGACAGTTGCGGGAAAGGGCCGAGCTTGCCGGGACCGCGCTCGCGGCGCTTTCCGGTCTGTCACAGGAAAGTGATCGCGAACTCGCGCGGCAATCCGGGTTCGATCATTACCTCGTGAAGCCGGTCAGCATGGATTCGCTCCGCCAATTGCTGGCGTCGCTGGCGGAACCGCTGTAGTTGGCAGGTTCAGGTTTCCGAGGATGTCTCGTCCCGCATTTCATTCCGCGACTTTCGAGCGAGATCAACGTACTTCTTGCGAATTGATTCGAGCTCGTCCTCAGAAAGTTCTTCGAGGTCGAGAAAGGAATTGCGCGCTTCGCGCACTGAGCGGATCAATTCATCCAGCTTCAGCTGCACCGCTTCGCCATCACGGTTCTGAGTGTTCTGGATCAGGAAGACCATCAGGAACGTGATGATCGTCGTGCTGGTATTGATGACGAGCTGCCAGGTGTCGCTGTATCCGAAGAATGGCCCACTGACGGCCCACACGAGGATTGTGAGCACAGCGATCGAGAAAACGGCTGGACGGCCCGTCATATGGGCCGTCCAGCGAGCGAAGTGCGTAAAGAGCATTTCTACCGTTCGCGGAATCTTCGCGAACTCCCGAATTCAGACAGGCCGCCTGCCCTGAACAACACGGATCAATACGACGATCACCGCGAGAACGAGCAGCAGGTGGATGAAGCCGCTGATGGTATAGGACGTCACCATACCGAGCAGCCACATAATGATCAGAATCACCGCGATGGTTTCGAGCATGGAAATCTCCAGGTGAAATCTCCGAAGTTGCGCCTGAGTTGCCGGCGAGTCTTCGGGTCAAGGAACGTTTCAACTCTGATCAACCGTTACGCCTTGATCGGCGGCGGTTGCGGCGGAGCCGGCGATGGTGGCGGATTCTTGGGAGGATCAAACGGCTCCGGGGGGCGTTGCGGGTCCCCGGGTGCAGGAGTCGTCGGACTGGGGCCCGGCGGTTTCGGTATTTCCGGGGTCGGATCCTTCAATGTTTGTCCTGCAGGTTTGCTGTCGGTACGGCCTCCGCGGCCGGACGTCAAGCATTCAAGTCCTCCGTGTTTGAGATCGATCGCCATCAGTGACCTCCAACAATCCGCTCAAAACAGATTACTTCACGTCGACGTTCACTTTTCCGTTCTTCACGTCGACATCAACGCCGCCTTCGCCATTCCTGCGGCGAACGTCGACGTCGACTCCATCATTGACGTCGACGTTCACCCGACCCGGCTTTTCTGCCGGAGTCGA
>JBFWWA010000187.1:0-8121 GCA_050246455.1 Planctomycetaceae bacterium | reverse complement strand
CCGTGGGGTCCACTTATGAAAATGTTTTCCGAAGGTCGATGGCAGGATACAGCCGCCGTCATCGACGTCGTCAATCCGTTCGATAACTCCGTCATCGACACGGTGCCGCGGGGGACTGCTGCCGACGTCGACCGCGCGCTCGCGACGCTTGTCGCCGGTGCGGCGAAGATGCGCGCGGTTTCCTCGCGAGATCGAGCGGAAATCTTGCGGAAAGCGGCGGCGATTCTGGAAACGCGCGAAGAAGAATTCGCGCGCACCATCAGCAGTGAGGAAGGAAAGATTCTCGCGGAAGGACGGCTCGAGGCGTCGCGCGCCCGCGAGGTCCTCGAAGTCTCCGCCGAAGAAGCGAAGCGGCTCAACGGCGAGGTCCTTCCGCTCGATGCCGCGCCGGGAGGAGCGGGACGGATGGGGTTCACGCTCCGCGTCCCGTGCGGAATCGTCGCGGCCATCACGCCGTTCAACTTTCCGCTGAATCTCGTCACGCACAAGGTCGGGCCGGCCATCGCCGGCGGGAATGCGGTCCTCATCAAGCCTGCGACCGACACGCCGCTCTCGGCGCTCAAGCTGGTCGAGGTGCTGCTGGAAGCGGGAATGCCCGTTGAAGCCATCGCCTGTCTCACCGGACCGGGCAAAGAACTCGGCGATGCGATCTGTGCCGACAAACGGGTGCGGAAGATCAGCTTCACCGGCAGCTATGAAATCGGCGAGCAGATCTGCCGGATGGCGGGAATGAAGCGGGTCACGATGGAGCTTGGCAGCAACAGCCCGGTGATCATCATGGATGACGCCGACCTCGACAAAGCGGCCGAAGCGGTGACCGCAACCGGTTATTCGAACGCGGGGCAGGTCTGCATCTCGGCGCAGCGCGTGCTGACGTCGCAGAAGATTCGCGGAAGTTTTCTCGACGCCCTCAAGCCCCGCGTGGCGGCGCTGACCGTCGGCGATCAGCTCGCAAAGGAAACGCGCGTCGGCCCGATGGTGCGCGAGTCCGATGCGAAGCGGGTCGAAAGCTGGATTCACGAAGCAGTGCAGGGGGGCGCACAGCTCGTAGCCGGCGGCGAGCGCGTCGGCACGGTCGTCCGGCCGACGATTCTCGACAACGTCGATCCGGAGATGCGCATTAGCCGTGAGGAGCTGTTCGGACCGGCGGTGGCGATCACGCCGTTCAGCGATATTCGCGAAGCGATCCGATTGGCGAATGCATCGCGTTACGGCTTATCGGCCTCGATCTTCACACAGGACATCGACCGGGCGATGAAGTTCGCCCGCGAAGTCGACAGCGGCAATTTGCACATCAACTGGGGCCCGCAGTGGCGCGCCGATTTCATGCCGTACGGCGGCCTCAAGGACAGCGGCCTCGGCAAGGAAGGCCCGAAATACGCCCTGCGCGAGATGACCGAAGAAAAGATGGTGGTCCTGCACCTGAAGGGCTGATGAAACAATCAAGCCCGCCGACCGCGCCCGGCGGGAATTCTCAATGAGGCGCCCCAATGCGCCACTTCCATTCTAGGCCCGCCGGCAGGTCGCGATGCGCGAATTCGATATGGAGCACGCGTCGATGCGACGCAACTTCAGCGCGCGAAGAGGCATGCAGAATGAGGGGCGACATCACCACCACGCCACCCGCTTTCGCGAGGCAGGTGACGGCCGGGGCATCGCGTTTCCAGCGATCAATCTCGTCGTCGAGCCAGCCGTGGCGGTGAGAGCCGGGGAGGACTCGGAGTGGTCCGTTTTCCGGCCCGCAGTCGTCGAGATGGACCCGTACGGCGACCATTTCCGCAAGAACTTCGACCGGCGGCTGCACTTGCCATACCCCCGCTTTTTCTCCCCACGCCGTAAAGCCGGGAATATCCCGCCGCTCCTCAACGCAGATGACATTGTCCTGATGCCAGCCGAGTGCCCAGTTCGCTCCCGGAACTTTATCGAAAAAAACAACCCGGCTCGCGAAGCAGTTCTCGCCGAGAATCGGGGTCACAAATTGTCGAACTTCTGCCGAAGCTGCCAGCGCGCGTACTTCGGATGACGACTCCAGCAAATTCCGCACGCCGTAAACGTTCCGCTTTCGGTGTACCGCAGCATCATCCGGAATCTCTTCGACCGCTGTGCGCAGTCGTTCGACTGCGACCATCTCAAGTACGCGAGGAAAGACGGCATAGCCTTGTGTGAGGAATTGATCGATTTGCGGCTGGATCATGGATCGAAAACCGTGCGAGTCACTTCCCATCGCGCAGCATTTCGAGCGCTGCGTTGCGGCCGCAGGCGCCCATGACGCCGCCGCCGGGGTGGGCGGCGCTGCCGCAGAGGTAGAGGCCCGCGACCGGGGTGCGGTAATCGCTCCAGCCGGGAACCGGGCGCAGGCTGAAGAGCTGATGCAGCGGCATGGCCCCCTGGAAAATGTTGCCGCCAGTGAGGCCGAAGGTCCGCTCCATATCGACCGGCGTCAGAATCTGGCGATGCACAATCGACTTCGGGACGTTCGGTGCGAAGCGCGCGATCTCCGCAATGCAGCGGTCGGCATATTTCTCTTTATGGTCGTCCCACGTTCCTTCCGCGAGCTTGTACGGCGCGTACTGCGTGAAGAGCGAAAGGATATGATGCCCCGGCGGCGCGAGGGTGCGGTCGACCGATGTCGGGATGGTCATCTCGACGATGGGGCGTTCCGAGGGGCGGCCGTACTTGGCATCGTCGTAGGCGCGTTCGAGGTAATCCATCTCGCAGCCGATGTGGATCGTCCCGCGATGCTGCGGACCGACTTCGCTGTTACCGGGAAGACAGGTGAAGTTCGGCAGCTCACTGACGGCGAGATTGATCTTGAGGCTCGCACTGGCATAGTCGATGCGAGCGACCGCTTCCCGAAATTCCTGCGGGAGGTGTTCCGGCGCGAGCATCTTCTCGAAGGTGAGATGCGCATCGACGTTTGACGCGACGGTGCGCGCCAGGTATTCCTTGCCGCTCGCGAGGCGCACGCCGCGGACGCGGCCGTTGTCGGCGAGGATCGATTCGACCGGCGCTTCAAGCTGAATTTCGACGCCACGCAATTTCGCGGCGGCTGCCATCGCGTTACTGAGCGCCCCCATGCCTCCTTCGACATAGCCCCAGACGCCGCGGGCACCACCGGCGGAACCCATCACATGATGCAAAAGCACATACGCGGTGCCGGGGGCGGAGACGGGCTGAAAGTTGCCGATGAGCGCATCGGTCGCGAGCGTTCCCTTGAGTACTTCCGATTCAAACCACCGTTCGAGGATGGGACGCGCTGCGCCGGTCAGGAGCTCGATCGCTTCGGGCATGGAATCGCCGAGGCTGGCGAAGGCGTTGTAGATTGACCAGCTCGTTTTGAGGTCGCGAAGCTTCTTGCCGACCGGAGTTTTCCGCCACGTCTTCGGGAGCGGAAGGAGATCGGGGGGGGTGGCGGTGAGGATCGGTTCGAGGCATTCCGCGACGCGCTCGAGCAGTTTTTCGTAGCGGGGGTAGGCATCGGCATCGCGGCTCGAGAAGCGCGCGATCTCGCGGCAGTTGAAATCCTGATCGCGCCCGAGGAAAAGGTGCCGTCCATCTTCGAGCGGCGTGAACGACGACGGCGTGCGCGGGAGAACGCGGTAGCCATGCTTCGCGAGCTGGAGATCGCGTTCAATTTCCGGCAGGAGCAGGCTGACGACGTACGACGCGGTCGAGACTTTGTATCCGGGCCAGAGATTCTCGGTGACGCAGGCGCCGCCGACGAGATTCCGGCGTTCGACGACGAGCACCTTCCAGCCCGCCTTCGCGAGATAGGATGCGCAAACGAGTCCGTTGTGACCCGCTCCGATGATGATGCAGTCGTACAAGTTCGGCCCCTCCGTGGGCGGGGTTGGAGGTTGAGATGGGTGAGCGTTCGGACCGGATCAGCTACGAGGCAAGTTCCACGCGCGGATGCATTATGCGAGGGAAGCGACCCACGGCTTCCGATACTCCGTGGCCAGGAGCAGGTTCGCTTCGCCGTCGCTCCCGAAGTTTTCGCTGCGCGCATCGTAGCGAATTTCCCGGCCGAGACGATAGGCGATGTTTCCGAGATGGCAGAACATGCTCGAGGTGTGGCCGATCTCGAGATCGGCGGAGGGGAGCGCGCGGCTGCGGATCGATTCAATGAACTCGCGTTCGTGTCGGCGCGGAAGATCGGCGGCGTCGGCGGAGATCGATTCCTTGACGTCGTACACCTTCCATCCACCGCGATCGACGACGAGCGTGCCGAGCTCGCCGTAGAAGGCTGCACCGGTGCTCCGACCTTCAATTCCGTGCGTGCTCCAGAGGCGATGCTCCCAGACGATCGTTTTGCCGGGGAAGCTGTACTGCACGGCCAGGGTATCGGGCGTTTCCTGATCGTCGTTGAGGTGATGCTTTCCACCGGCGGCGGAGATGCGCGTCGGCAGATCGACGTTGAGCCCCCAGCGGGCGACGTCGAGCATCTGCACCCCCCAATGCCCGAGTTCGCCGCTGCCGTAATCCCAGAACCAGCGCCAGTTGTAGTGGAAGCGGTTCGCGTTGAAGGGCCGCACGGCCGATGGGCCAAGCCAGAGGTCGTAGTCGACCCCCTCCGGCTTCGGAGAGTCCTTGCGGAACCCGACCGACTTGCGCTTGTGAACGGTCCAGGCTTTGGCGAGCGAAACGTTGCCGAGTTTTCCGGAGCGGACGAACTCGATGGCCGATTGAAAGTGCGCGCTGCTGCGCTGCTGCAGTCCCGACTGCACGATCCGCTTGCTCGCGCGAGCGGCGTCGAGCATGACGCGCCCCTCGGCGGGAACGTGGGAGACCGGCGTCTCGACGTAGACGTCTTTACCCGCCTGGCACGCCATTACGGTCATGGCCGCATGCCAATGGTCGGGAGTGGCGATCACGACGGCGTCGAGCGAACGGTCGTCGAGCAGGCGGCGGAAGTCGCTCTCCCAGCGCGGCGCGCGATGCTGGATCTCTTCGACCGATTTGACGGCAGCGTGACGAAGCCCCTGGTCGACATCGCAGAGTGCGGCCACATCGACATCGGTGAATGCCGCAAAGCTCTTCGCGAGAACATCACCCTGGCCGCGCACGCCGATGACGCCGACGGAAACGCGTTCACCCGGCGCGGCTTTCGCGACAGCGCCGGCCAGGCCCACCATTCCGGCAGCCGCCATACCGGCCGCGTTCCGGGCGCTCGACCCGAGAAACTGCCGCCGGTTGACGTCATGCCTGCGAAAATCGTCGACGTTCATACGTCACTCGCGGATCAGTTGCTGAGACTGCGGCGCAGAATGTCAGCGCAGCCGTTCCCTGCATTGTACAGCCGGGGAAACCGGTGAAACATCCCGAAACGGGGCTTAATCCCAGGCCAAGGGCTGTTTCCAGGCCTGTTTCAGCTCGTCACCCGGCGAATCGACGACGAATTGTCCCGAGGTTCCGCGGATCCGGACGCGGCCGTCGTCGGTCACGCGGCCGAGCTGCAGGCACCCCTTGAGACGCGCGACGCGCTCGAAGTGCTTCTCGAACGCGCCGGCATCCTGCTCGGGAACTTCAACGAGGAAGCGGGAGTTACTCTCCGAGAAAAGAGCAACGAGGTCGGGGTGGCCGAGCGGCGCAAGATCGAGCTCGATGCCGAGTTCCCCCGCGAATGCCATTTCCGCGGCAGCGACCGCGAGTCCCCCTTCGCTCAGATCATGGCAGCTGCGCACCTGTCCCGCCATGATTGCGCGATGCAACGGCTCGAACACTTCCATGCCGATGCCGCGCAGCGGAACGCGTCCCCCCTCGAGATTGTTGACGAATGCGTAGTGGCTGCCGCCCATCTCGTTGCGGGTAATGCCGACGAGATAGATCCGGTTGCCCGGCTCCTTGAGATCCATGCTCACCGCTTTCGAGACATCTTCAATCTGGCCGAGAGCGCTGATGAGGAGAGAAGGGGGGATCGTCACCGTGACCTTGTTGCCGTCGGCATCGACGTACGAGAAATCGTTGTTGAGGCTGTCTTTCCCGCTGATGAACGGCATCTTCCAGGCAACGGCCACGTCGTAACACGCGAGAGCGGCGCGGACGAGGCTGCCGAGAATTTCCGGCTTCTCGGTGTTCCCCCAGCAGAAGTTGTCGAGGAGTGCGATGCGCGACGGATCGGCACCGACGGCGACGCAGTTGCGCACCGCTTCGTCGATTGCGGACGCCGCCATCCAGTACGGATCGAGCTCGCCGTAACGGGGATTGATGCCGCAGGCAATGACGAGCCCGCGCTGGGATCGAACGTCCGGCCGCACCACCGCGGCATCGGAGGGACCGTCGCCCGACGCGCCGACGAGAGGCTTGATCACGCTTCCCGCCTGCACTTCGTGATCGTACTGGCGGATGACCCATTCCTTGCTGCAGACATTGAGCGAGCCGAGGATCTTTTTAACGTCGTCGTCGTAGCGCGATTTCGCAGGTGCTTCGGGAGTGAGTGTTTCGCTTTCAACGGGGGGCTTGTAGGTCGCATCCCGGACAACCGGGGGCCGGCCGTCGTGCAGGAATTCCATCGAGAGATCGCCGACGACGGTATCCTGGTATTTGAGCACGAGCCGGTTTGTCTTCGTGAATTCGCCGATGACGGTCGCTTCGACACCCTCGGACCGGCAAAGCTCGTGGAACGCGTCCCAGTTCTTCGGCGGAACAGCGAGAACCATCCGCTCCTGCGCTTCGGAGATCCAGATCTCCGTGTACGACAGGCCGGAGTACTTGAGCGGGGCTCGGTCGAGCCAGACTTCGGCTCCGGTTTTCTCTCCCATTTCGCCGACGGCGCTACTGAACCCGCCGGCGCCGCAATCGGTGATGGCGCTGTAAAGGCCGCGGTCGCGCGCTTCGAGGATCACGTCGGCCACCATTTTCTCGGTGATGGCGTTGCCGATCTGCACCGCGCCGCCGGAGAGCGTTTCGCTTTCGTGCGTGAGTTCCGCGGAGGAAAAGGTCGCGCCGTGAATCCCGTCCCGTCCGGTGCGTCCGCCGACGGCGACGATGAGATCGCCCGGCTGCATCCCTTTCTCGCATTTGTCGACCGGGATCATCGCGACGTTGCCGCAGTAGACGAGGGGATTGCCGAGGTAGCGGGGATCGAAAATGATGGCGCCGTTGACGGTCGGAATTCCCATCCGGTTGCCGTAATCGCGCACACCCGAGACGACACCCTTCGCAACAATGCGCGGGTGAAGTACGCCGGGGGGGAGATCTTCGTGCCGCGTATCGGGAGGTGCGAAGCAGAAAACGTTCGTGTTGCACACCGGCCGCGCGCCGAGCCCGGTGCCGAGCGGGTCGCGAATCACCCCGCCGAGCCCGGTGTTCGCTCCGCCATACGGCTCGAGCGCGGAGGGATGGTTGTGCGTTTCCGCCTTGAAGCAGACGCACTGTTCGTCGTCGAACTTCACGATGCCGGCGTTATCGCGGAAGACGCTGACGCACCAGTCGTCGGGGCCGAGCTCTTCGCGGATCTTGCGGGTCGCTGCGAAGATCGTCTCCTTGAGCATATTCTCGAAATGCATTTCGCGCGGCTTGCCGGCCCATTCGTCGCGATAGCGGACGCGGCCGCCGAGTGTCTTGTGCGAGCAATGCTCGCTCCAGGTCTGCGCGATTGTTTCGAGCTCGATGTCGGTCGGGTCGCTCCCCCCCTTCGCGTAGTAGTCGCGGATCGTCTGCATCTCCGCGAGGCTCAGGTACAACTGTCCGGTCCGGCTCAAGTCCTGGAGCTCTGCGTCGTTCATGCCCCGAATGGGAACGGAACGGAGCTTGAACTCGTAAGCACCGCCGAGGGCGAGTTTCTCCATCCCGAGCTCGCCCGGAATGACCTGCTCGATGGCATCGTTCGCGAGAACTCTGCGCGTCAAGGTAGCGACGTCATTCTCGGATACGTCGGAATTCACCCAGTACTTTCGGCAGGTGGAGACCGCTTCGGCGGAGACGCCGAGAGACCGGAGCGCATCCTTTGCGCTGTTCGCGACGTTGTCCGTCACACCCGGTTTGTAGAGAACGTTCAGCAGTCGCTTGCCGTTCGTCTTCGCGGAAGTTGCGCGGGAGAGGGGCCGGACCGTCCAGCTCTCGACGAGTGGATCGACGAGGAGCGACTTCGCGGCGCGCTCGACTTCGGTTTGATCCTTC
>JBFWWA010000186.1:0-8124 GCA_050246455.1 Planctomycetaceae bacterium | reverse complement strand
ATTCGCGCGCAGCGCTCGTGGAGTCGTATCGGGAAAACGAGAATCCGGTGTATGCGGTCTCCGTCAACGGAACGAACCGGACCGATAAATTCGGCACGGCGCTCTCGCAGGAAGAAAAAGACTGGTTTGTCGATTCGATTAACGGTTTTCTTGGGGCGGCGGGAGTGCGCGGCGCATGCGAGGAAATTCTTGAAAAAGCCGGAGGGGAGGTTGTCGAGCCCCTCGCACCCACCGCGCTCGGCGGCTCCAGCGAAATCATGATCGATGAAGCGACGTCCGACCGGTTGCGGTTTCATCTTCCCCTGGTGCCGGCCGGGTCGATGCGGAAATTCGTGGGATGTCTCGGAGCCGCGCTGCTTCTGTCGGCGATCGTACCGGGCCTCGCGATGATGTTCATCGGCGCGCAAGCCGGTTTTCCGATGGTCGTGTTCACCTTCGTCAGCCCCGTCGTAATCTGTGCAATGTTTCTGTTCGCCTGGCGTGGCCATGTTTCGGTGGATCTCACCGGCGAGCAGCTCGTCTGCCGCTGGCATTGGGGTCGCTATGGAATGAGAAAGCGGTTGCAGTCGCAGGCGATTACCCGGGTCGCCGTACTCCGCGACGTTGTCGAGAAGCGGGGGGCGAAATCGCAGCGCCCCATCGGCGTGCCGAACTCGATGAAGGTTTGCCTTGTATTTGCCGGCAAGAATTCGATCGCTCTCACGACGGTCCACGGCGAGGAGACGGCCCGCGAAGTCGCCGGCATCGTCCGCTACCAGCTCGAACTCATGGGATTCCAGGTCGAAGATGCCTGAAACAGAGGACGAGCGCGAACTCGACAACCCGCTTGTCACCGGGGAACTGCGCGGCACGCTGTTTTACCTTGCGCTGCCGGTGCTGATGGAGCAGTTCCTTTCGTTCTTCGTCGGCTTCTTCGACACGTACCTTTCCGGCCGCATCAGCGCTGAAGCGACCAACGCCGTCGGACTCGGGGCGTATGTCGGCTGGCTGGCCGGAATGCTTTTCGGGCTCGTCGGCACGGGGACGACGGCTCTCGTCGCACGGCATTGGGGAGCGGGGGAGTTTCACGATGCAAACCGTGTGATGAATCGTTCCATCGTGCTTTCGGTCGTGATGGGTCTGTTCGTCTTTTTTCTGGTCTTCGGCGCCGCACCGTTTTTTGTGCAGATGATGGATATGAAGGCGACGACCGCGGCGCTCACGGTCCGGTACCTGCGCGTGGACGCGGTCGGACACCTCTTCATGGGAGTCAGTCTGATCGGTGCGGCGGCGCTCCGCGGTTCGGGCAATACGCGCACGCCGATGTTCGTGCTCGGGATGGTGAACGTGATCAACATGGTCTCGTCCGCGGTGCTGACCTTCGGAATCGGACCGATACCGCCGCTCGGCGTCGACGGAATTGTGCTGGGGACCGTTGTGGCGCGCGTCGCCGGTGGCGCGCTCATGCTCTTCGTCCTGGCGAGAGGTTCGCGGGAACTGCATCTGTCGCGTCGAGAATGGAAGCTCGGCGATGATACCGTGCGGCGCGTGCTGCGCATCGGCGGGCCGGCGGCGCTCGACGGGACGCTCGGCTGGATCGGCCAGTTTCTGTTTCTGATCATCGTCAACCATTCGAGCGCACCGGATCAGCGAGATGCCGTCTATGCAGCGCATGTCATCGGCATTCGAATTGAGGCGATCACCTATCTTCCGGCGTACGCGTGGGGAATTGCCGCCGCGGCGATGATCGGCCAGTCGCTCGGAGCCGGGGTTCTCGACCGGGCGCGGCGGATCGGACACGAAGCGGTTCTGCAATGCAGTCTGCTCGGGCTGGTTATCGCGATTCTGTTCTTCTGGCAGGCGGAGGGGATTTATCGGCTGATGCACACCGACTCGTCGGTGTGGGCCGCGGGAGTGCCGGCGTTCCGACTGCTCGCCTTTTTTCAGGTTCCGCTCGTCTGGTCGATTGTCTACGTGCAGGCGCTCCGAGGAGCGGGAGATACGCGCACGCCACTCTGGATTACGCTGTTCGGCGTCCTTTGTGTCCGTTTGTCGCTGGCGTATCTGTTCGGGGTTTACTGGCAGGGGGGACTTTTCGGCGCGTGGATCGGGATGTGCGCGGATGTCGGAATTCGAGCGATTCTTGTTGCAATCTGCTATGTGCGCGGCAGTTGGGAAAAGCGGGTCATTTAACGCCGCGGCAGTCCCTTGACGTCCCCGTCCCGGGCCCGATAATGCAGGTTCGCACCGCGCGATATCACGGGGGGCGAAAAGCTATCTCCAATTGCGGTGGGACCGCGCTTAACCGGGTCAGGCCTTAACCGGAGCAGCCCTCGGTGTTGGCTCCCAGGTGCATGCGGAGATAGCTTTTCTTCCCCCGGTTTTCTGCGCAGCCCCGTCGCCCGCCGCAGGCTCACTTCCCCGTGAGGCCCATCATGGAAGCGAACTCAAAAACCTACACCGTTCTTGCGCGGCGTTTCCGCCCGCAGACTTTCGGTGAGGTGGTTGGCCAGGGGCACGTCGCCCAGGCTCTCAAGAATGCGATCCAGTCGGGACGGGTCGCGCATGCGTATCTCTTCACCGGAGCGCGCGGTGTCGGCAAGACGTCGATGGCCCGAATTCTGGCGAAGGCGCTCAATTGCCCCAACACGGTCGACGGGGAGCCGTGTAATGCGTGCGAAATCTGCGATGGAATCACATCCGGGCAGGATGTCGACGTTTCCGAGATCGACGGCGCGTCCAACCGCGGTATTGACGATATCCGCACGCTCCGCGCGAACGTCAACGTCAAGTCGATGCGCACGAAGCACAAGATGTACATCATCGACGAAGTGCACATGCTGACGAAGGAAGCGTTCAATGCGCTTCTGAAGACGCTCGAAGAACCGCCGCCGAACGTGAAATTCGTCTTCGCGACGACCGAACCGAACAAGGTTCCCGATACGATCCTCTCCCGCTGCCAGCGCTTCGATTTCGGGACAATCGAAACCGCGAACATCATCGGCCGGCTGCAGCAGATCGCAGAAATCGAGGGGTACCAGGTCGATCCCGAGGCGCTGGAGCTTGTCGCGCGCCGTGCGGCCGGGTCGATGCGCGACAGCCAGTCGATCTTCGATCAGCTGCTCGCTTTCGGCCAGGAGCGACTCACTGCCGACGATGTTCACAAGTTGCTCGGAACCGCGAACGATGAGCGTTTGATCGAGCTTGTCGATTCGCTGATCAGCCACTCGCCGAAAGATGTCCTCGCCGTTTTCGACAAGGCGCTTGCCGACGGGGTGCAGCTGAGCGAACTCTTCGACCAGCTCCTGGGTTATGTCCGCGACCTGATGGTTCTGGCCGCCGACGCCCATGGTGTCGGGCTGCTCGCGGTTTCGGAGTTGAGACGGGAAAAACTGGCGGAGCAGGCGGGGAAGTGGGGGCTGGCGACTGTCGTCGCGGCGCTGCAGATCCTCTCCGATACAAAGACAAAGCTGTTCCGCTCCACAGCCGCCCGCCCCCTCGCCGAAATGGCGCTCGTTCGGATCGCCATTCTGGACGATCTCGAGAATCTCAGCCGGCTGATCAGCGAACTGCGACAGCAGCCTTCAGGGGGTGGACAGGCTCCGCTTGCCCCGCGCCCCGCGTCAGCCGGTTCCGCTCCCCAGAAGCCAACGGCTCCGAGCGGGCCGGTCGCTCCCCCGACTGTGAGCCGCCCCAGAACGGAATCCGCGGAAACGCCCCCGGCGAATGGCGATTCCAGCCGAGCAATTCCGCAGCCAGGGGTCGCCCAGATCACGGAAAATGGACAAGCTGGAGTCGTAGAAAATAGGCAAGATAGTCCAGCTCAGGCGGCGCCAAGTGTCGAGTTTCGCGTGGGCAACGAGTCTGCGATCTGGTCGCAAGTCACTGCGCAGATAAAAGATATGCTGCGAGACCACGTCAAGAACGTGACATCTGTAGCAATTTCCGGGCCAAATCAACTGGATTTATTCTTTCCACGGAGCTATCATTTCAGCCAGAAGTACTGCGAGCGAAGTGAAGTTCGCAGTCGGCTGGAAAAGTTCGTGCATCAGGTGACCGGCAGAACGGCCACGATCAATTTCCGGATCGTGGAAACCACTGAGCCCGAGAAACCCGTGGCAGAGGTGGTCCGGCGGCCGGCTGCAAGCGACCTCAGCCGCAAGGTCCTCGAGAATTCGGGGGATCCTTACGTCGAGCAGGCCAAGGCGATCTTTGGAGCGACGATCGCCAAGCGGGATATGACGACGAAGACAACGAACCCCGAGGAATCGGGGGGGGACGAAGCGAGAGGCTGATCACGAATGTTTGGCGGGCTTGGAAATATTGCATCGCTGATGAAGCAGGCCCAGGCGATGCAGCACCGCATGGGCGAAATGAAAGAAGGCCTCGGCAGGCTTCGCGTGGAAGGAAGTGCCGGCGGCGGACTGGTGACAGTCGAAGCAACAGGACACTTGCAGATTCTGCGGGTTCATATCGACCCCAGCCTGACAGGCGAGGGGGATCGTGAAATGCTCGAAGATCTGGTGTTGGCGGCGACGAATCAGGCGCTCGAGAAAGCCCGGGCCGCGGCCGCTGAGGAAATGTCAAAAGTCACGGGTGGTCTCGAGATTTCGGGGATGCAGGAGGCCCTCTCGAAGTTGGGCCTTGGAGACCTCGGCGGCAAATGAAGATCGCCTGTTTCGTTCTTACGGATGTGAACGTCGACCCGATGGTGATGAACCATGGCCCGGCCTAATTTCGAGCGTCCCCACCCCTACGGGGCGGCGGTCGCAAACCTGATCGACCAGTTCTCCGCTCTGCCGGGGGTGGGCCGCAAGTCGGCGGAAAGACTGACGCATTACATTCTCTCCTGCTCGACCGACGAGGCGTTGAAACTGGCCGAGGCGATCCGCGCGGTGAAGGCGTCGGTTCGTCCTTGCCGGAGCTGCTTCAACCTGACTGAAGGGGAGCTCTGCTCGATCTGCAGCGACCCACGACGGCAGCGGCACGTGATTTGCATAGTGGAGCAGCCTCGCGATGTGACCTCACTGGAGGCGTCGGGGGCTTTTCAGGGGCTTTATCACGTCCTGCAAGGCCGTCTGTCTCCTCTGGAAGGGATCGGACCGGAGGACTTAACGATCAGCGCACTCATGCGGCGTGTTCGCAATGAAGGGGTTCAGGAAGTTGTAATGGCTACAAATCCGACTCTGGAAGGGGACGGGACTGCGCTATACATCTCCAACCTGCTTGCGTCCGAACCAGTACGCATCACTCGTCTTGCACGGGGGATCGCTTCGGGAAGTGTGCTAGAGTTTGCTAACAAGGAAATGCTGGCGGATGCACTGACGGGCCGGCGCGAGTTCTGACGCTCACGCAACGCGACCAGCCCGAATCGAGCACCGGCCCAGAATGGAAACTGCTTTCGCATGCAACTGAATTTCTCGCAACATATGAAGATGAGCCAGCAGATGAAGCTGGCTCCGCGAATGATTCAGTCGATGGAGATTCTCCAGCTGCCGATCATGGCGCTCAATGAGCGGATCGAGCAGGAGTTGGCGGAGAACGTCGTCCTGGAAAATGCGATTGCCGACGACGAGATTCCCGATTCGGAAATCGAACCGGTCGGCGAAGCGGCGACGGAGAATACAGCCGTCAAGGACGTCGAGCAGCGCGAGCTCATTGTCGACAACGATCACAACAACGAGGCGGACTTCGAGCGGTTGCTGGAGATGTCATCGGCCGAGTGGTCGGAAGACAGCCTCGGCGAAGGTTCCCGTCCGTCGTCGAACCGCATCGAGGAAGAAGGCGACAGGAAGCACGACGCCATGTCGAACATGGTCGATCGTCCGCAGTCGCTTCACGAATACCTGCTCGATCAATTCGGTTTCTTCAATTGCGATAAGCGCATCCGCGAATTCGCGGAATACCTGATTCAAAACCTCGATAGCAACGGCCGACTGCAGAGCTCCCTCGCGGAGATCGTGCAGGTTTACGACAAGCCGTTTTCGCTCGAGGATGCCCAAGCGGCGCTCGCGTTGATTCAGAAGCTCGATCCGCCGGGCGTCGGCGCCCGTGACGTTCGTGAATGTCTGCTGCTCCAGATCACTCCCGATATGCCGCATCGTGACGTGCTGATCACGCTCATCACGGCGCATCTCGAGGATGTCGAGCAGAACCGGCTCCCCGTGATCCAGCGGAAAACCGGCTATTCGCTGGAGACGATCAAGGACGCCATTGAGCAGATGCGGCACCTGAACCCCTGGCCGGGCCAGGGATTCGAAGACCGTCCGGCGCAGAATGTCACCCCGGATCTGATCCTCGAACAGAACGACGACGGGAAGTATTCAGTCCGGCTCATCGAGGAAAACACGCCGCGCCTGCGGATCAGTAAATATTACATCGATCAGCTCCGGTCGAATCCGGACCAGCAGACGAAAGATTACATCAAGAAGAAAATCGACGCCGCGAAGTGGCTGATCGAATCGATCGAGCAGCGGCACAACACTTTGAAACGCGTTGCGCAGGCCATCGTCGACCACCAGACGGAGTATCTCGACAAGGGGCCGAAGTACATCGTTCCTTTGAAAATGCAGCAGATTGCCGACGTCGTGGGTGTCCATGTCACGACCGTTTCGCGAGCGGTCGACGACAAATGGATCCAGACGCCCCGCGAGATCTGTGCGCTGAAGAGCTTCTTCGGCGGAGGCACAAAGACCGCGGAAGGCGAAGACGTCGCATGGGACATCATCCGGCTGATGATGAAGGACATTATCGATAACGAGAACAAGTCCGAGCCGCTCAGCGACGACGATCTTGTCAAGGAGCTAGCCAAGAAGGGGTACAACCTCGCCCGGCGCACGGTGACGAAGTACCGCAAGGCGATGAACATTCCGTCTTCGCGGCAGCGCCGGCAGTACTAGCGGCTGTTGAAACACGCCGCATCGGCAACGAAGAGCCCAGGGGAAGCGTTCCCTGGGCTTCTCTGTTTTTCCGCCTCAAAAGCGGTGGCTCCACCCCTTCGGAGGCAGCGGAAGTCGCGTCCCGTCGCTTTGAATGAGGACGCAGTCTCGTCCCGTGGTGATTTCGCCGATCCGAGTGATCGGGCAGTTCGGCAGTTGGAGCTTCAGCACCCTTTCCGCATCGATTGCGGCAACCGTGAACAGTAGTTCGAAATCCTCTCCGTCACCGAGTGCATGATCGAGTGGGTTCCTGCCGTCAGCGGCAGCGCGAGCGGATTCGCTGATCGGAATGGAATTGGCGATGAGTTCCGCGCCGACGTCGCTCTCTTCAAGAATGTGATGCAGGTCCGCCGCAAGACCGTCGCTGACGTCGATCATTGCGTGCAGCTCGACCGCTTCAGAGAGTAGCGAAGCTTCCAGGATTCGCGGGGTGAAGTGAATGTGCTTCCGGGCGAGACTTCCGCCAAGTGAGCCGGTGACGAAAACTGCGTCGTCCGGTTTCGCGCCCCCTCGACGCACGATGCCGCGCGGCCCCGCTTCACCGACGACAGTGACGCTTACGACGAGCGCTCCGTCCCAGACGTTCGTATCGCCGCCGGCCACGACGAGATGAAATTCATTCGCGAGCGCCTCGATTCCTTCGTGAAGTTCGCGAGCGAGTACCGTACCGTGTTTTCTCGGCAATGCGACGGTGACGAACGCTGCGAGCGGTCGGCCCGCCATTGCCGCAATGTCGCTGAGGTTGACCGCCAGCGCCTTCCGGCCGATTTCGCGCGGGGAATGGTCGGCAAGCCGGAAGTGGACGTTTTCCATCAGCATGTCGGCGGCGACGAGGCAATCAGCGGGTGTCGGGAAGCGAATTGCGGCGGCATCGTCGCCGATGCCGATCGGCACGCGCGGGTGGTTCGCGGTCCGCTTTCGGATCCAGTCGATGTATGCGAATTCGTCGGTTTTCTCGTCCACGTCCGCCGGTTCCTCGCGTGTTGCAATCGCCCGTCCGGATTCTACCGGTCCCGAAATGGAAAAAAAGCCCCGGCCGTGGACGACCGGGGCTTCTGGCTGTTTCCGAGTGTTCGGACGATGTCGTTTCGTTCGTTTAATCGTCAGTTGCGCGAGGTCGACGTCGGCGTCGCAGCGAGTGTCGACGGGGAGATGTTCATCTGGCCCCACAGCGTCTCGCGGGACCGAACGATGTGGAACTTGAGCG
>JBFWWA010000185.1:0-8244 GCA_050246455.1 Planctomycetaceae bacterium | reverse complement strand
ATCGGCACGGCGAGGATCGCCTGTTCCAGCAGACCTTGCGCATTCGCGGCGGTCAGCATCGGGAACAGGCTCTCGATCGGGAAGCTGTGCTGCGGCCCCAGAGAGAGAATGAATCCGTCGTCGTCGGCGGTCGCCTGCAGTTCGAAATCGAACGAGCGGCAGAACCGCTTCCGCATTGCGAGTCCCCAGGCGCGATTCACCGCTCCACCGAACGGCGCGTGCACAACAAGCTGCATTCCTCCTGTTTCGTCGAAGAATCGCTCGAAGACGATCTTCTTCGCTGTCGGCAGAAGTCCGATTGCCGCCTGTTGAGCCGCCGCGTAGTTGACGAGTTGCGATGCCGCGAAGGGACTGCATCCGGTCTCGGCGATGAGCCAGTTTTCGGCTGTCGCCAGATCGTCGAGCCGGAGTTCGAGATCTTCCCGAAGCCGCGATACTTCCTGCGACAGTTCCCAGGTCCGCCCCGGCGCTTCTCCCTGCCAGAACGGAATGGTCGGGGGTGCGCCGTGCGCATCGTAAACGACGACATCGCCGCCGCGCACATGCCGAATCCGCCAAGACGTATTGCCGAGCAGAAAGACGTCGCCGCTGCTGCTTTCGACGGCAAACTCCTCATCGAGCGTGCCGACGACGGTCTGCTCGGGTTCGGCGACGACGCGATACGAAGCGATCTCGGGAATCGCCCCCGCATTCGTGATGGCGGCCATCCGCGCACCCTTCCGCGCGCGCAACCGTTTGCCGACCTGGTCGTGATGCAGGTAAACCCGGCTTCGACCGAGCGATTTCGCGATTCCTTCGCTCAAGTATTCAATTGTCCGGTCGAAATTCTGACGGGACAAATTGCGATACGGCTCAGCACGCCGCATCAGTTCGAACAGTTCATCCGTTCCGCATTCCCGGCAGCAGACTTCCGCGACGATCTGCTGCGCGAGCACGTCGAGCGGCGCATCGGGGACGCGGATGACATCGAGCGTTCCGGAGCGGACCGCGCGCAGCAGCGATGCGCATTCGAGGAGCTCATCGCGCGACAGCGCGAAGAGGCGCCCCTTGGGAATCAGGCCGAGCGAATGCCCCGACCGGCCGATCCGCTGCAGGAATGTGGCGATCGAACGTGGTGAACCGATCTGGATGACCAGATCGATGTAGCCGATGTCGAGTCCGAGCTCGAGCGAGGCAGTCGCGACGACCGCTTTGAGTTCTCCCGACTTGAGCCGGCGTTCGGTCTTGAGGCGGGTTTCGCTCGAAAGCGACCCATGATGCGCACCGGCGGCGTCTTCGCCAAGCAGTTCCGTCAGCTGATGCGTCACGCGTTCCGCAAGCCGGCGCGTGTTGACAAAAATCAGCGTACTCCGGTGTGAATTGATGAGCTCGACGATGCGGGAGTTGACTTCGGCCCATTGCTCGTGCGAACAGACCGCCTGAAGCTCGCTCGGAGGAATCTCGATATCGAGATCGAGCGTGCGTCCGAACCCGACATCGACGATGCGACAGGCAGGAATTGCGGATTGCGGATTGTCGATTGCGGATTCGGTGGAAGAGTGCGCGTCGCCGCTCCGTTCGGCCCCTTCTCGGTTTCCGACAAGAAACCGTGCCGTCCGTTCGATTGGACGCTGCGTCGCCGAGAGACCGATGCGCTGCAGCTTCCGGCCGCAAAGTGCTTCGAGCCGCTCGAGTGTGATTGCGAGATGCGAGCCTCGCTTGTCGCGGACCATCGCGTGAATTTCATCGACGATGACTGTATCGACGTTCTTGAGCGTCGCGCGTCCTTTCTCCGCCGTCAGCATCAGATAGAGCGACTCGGGAGTCGTTACCAGAATGTGCGGTGGGCGCCGGATCAGGGCCGCGCGTTTTGAAGCGGTGGTATCGCCTGTCCTCAAGCCCGCGCGGAGCGTCGGCATTTCATAGCCACGTTCCGCTGCGAGGGCCGCAATCTCTTCGAGCGGCACCTCGAGGTTGCGGTGCATGTCATTCGAGAGTGCGCGCAGCGGCGAAACATAGACGACGCGCGTCTCCTCCGTGAGTGTTCCCTCGATCGCCTCGCGCAGCAACCGGTCAATGCACGCCAGAAACGCCGTGAGAGTTTTGCCGCTCCCGGTCGGGGCGGCAATCAGCGTGTGCTCCCCCGCCGCAATGTGCGGCCATCCCAAATACTGTGGCTCGGTGGGAGCCGCGAATCGCGACTGAAACCAGTCCGCCACAAGAGGGTGGAATCCGAAGAATGCGGTGCGTTCCGTTCCGCTCATTTGCATTCCGCTATTCTACGCACCCCGCCAAATCCGATCTACCGGGGCATTTTCGCGGGGACGCAAGCGAAATCAGCGTCATCGATGCAGGAGATCCGCAATGATCGACAGCTTATAGTCGAGCAGCTCTTCGCCCGCCAGGAACTTTGCGCCGATGCGAACGCCCCAGAGTGGCATTCCCGCGAGCTCGACGCGCGTCGTTTTCACCAGGTCCTTCTGCGTGGTGACAATGGCCGACGCTCCCAGCGCGGCGAAGTCCCGTCCCATCGCATCGAGTTCCGCATCGGTGTAATGATGATGATCCGGAAAGGGGCGAAACGAATTCGGCCCGACCGAGATCCCGGCATCCGCCAGTGTCCGACGAAACGCATCAGGGTTGCCGATGCCGCAGTACGCGCCGACCGGCCGATTCATGAGCATGGAAAACGCTGCGCTCTCTCCGCGCGCATTCACCAGCTTCTCGGGAACGAAAGCAACTTCCACGCAATCGCTCGAACCTCGATGCCGCGCGAGCTCTGTGCGGAGGGCATGCCGTGCTTCCTCGGAAACCTGGTCCGCACGCGTGAGCACAATAACATCCGCGCGCCGCAGTCCCGAGAGTCGTTCGCGAAGCAAACCGCGCGGAAGAAGATGGCCGTAACCCCACGGATTGAGGGCATCGACGAGAACAATATCGAGATCGCGGCGTAGCCGACGATGCTGAAAGCCGTCGTCGAGAATGAGCGCCTGCGAACCGAATTCGCGACAGGCGCGTTCCGCCGATGCAACGCGGTCGGGCTGCTGCAGGTGCGGCACGCCGGGGCAGAGCTGATCGAGAACCAGCTTCTCGTCGTTCACATCACCGGGTAGCGCACGGTAACCACGGCTCAGAATTGAAACGCGAATATTCCTCGCGTGAAACCAATGGACCAGCCACGCCACGAGCGGCGTCTTGCCGGTGCCGCCTGTCGTCACGTTGCCGACGCTGATGACCGGAGCTCGGGCGGTATGCGCTTTGAGCACGCCGGCATCAAACAGGCGATTGCGAGCCCACGCGGCGGCGCCGTAGAACGGCGACAGCAGAGACAATCCGGTACGCGCCGCGCCGGCCACCAGACCGGACTTCTCACCCGAAATCAACTCGCGAAACGCGGCTTCATTCACGGAGCATTCCACGCCGATCGCGAAATTGAATTCACCACGGAGACAATTCCCGTCTCCGTGGTGAAACGATCTCAGAAACTATCTCATCCGCTTGCAGATTGCTTCCGCCATCTCGCGGGTGCCGACGGCGGTCGGATCGTTGCGGTCGGCCTTCATGTCGTAGGTGACGTCCTTCCCTTCGGCGATCACGTCGGCGACGGCCTTCTCGAGCTTCGCAGCGGCTTCTTTCTCGCCGAGGTATTCGAGCATCAGCTTGGCGGAGAGGATCAGCGCGGTCGGGTTGACCTTGTTCTGCCCCTTGTACTTCGGAGCGCTCCCGTGAGTCGCTTCGAAGATCGCCCCTTCGGATCCGATATTCGCGCCCGGAGCGACGCCGAGTCCGCCGACGAGTCCGGCGCAAAGGTCGCTCAGAATGTCGCCGTAGAGGTTCGACGTCACGATGACATCATACAGCTCCGGCTTCTGCACGAGCTGCATACACATATTGTCGATGAGCCGTTCGACGTACTGAACGCTTCCCTTGGTGTCGGTCGCTTTGCCGGCGAGTTCCTTGTCGGCGGTCACTCCCTTCGAGAGCTCCGGCCATTCGAACTTCGCGTTGTAAGCAAGCGCAACGGCGCGGGTTTCGTCGTACCAGAGGCCGTCGGTGAACTTCATGATGTTCGCCTTGCAGACCGACGTCACCGACTTGCGATTGTTCTTGATCGCATAGTCGAAGGCGTAGTCGGCAATGCGGCGCGTCCCTTCGTACGACATCGGCTTGATGCTGATGCCCGTCGTATCGAGCCCGGTCGAGATCCGTTTGCCGGTGGCGATATCGTTGATCTGGCGAATCAGCTGCGCGGTCTTCTCTTCACCCGCCTTGAACTCGACGCCGGCGTACAGGTCTTCGGTGTTTTCGCGAATGAGGACGAGGTCGACGTTGGAGTCGGAGAAGTAAGTCCGCACGCCCTCGTACGACTTGCACGGCCGCACACATGCGTACAGGTTCAGCTCCTGCCGGAGATAAACATTGACGCTGCGGAATCCTTTGCCGATCGGCGTGGTGATCGGCGCCTTGAGAGCGACTTTGTTCGCCTTGATCGACTTCAGCACGCGATCGGGAACTTTCCCCTCGGCCTCAATGACTTCGATGCCGCACTCCTGGTAGTCCCAGTCGATCTTCACTCCGGTTGCATCGACGCATTTCTTCGCGGCTTCTGCCAGTTCCGGACCGACGCCGTCGCCGGGAATCAAAGTCACCTTGTGCATAGTCGTTCTTTCGCGGAAAAGCGGGAACCCGCAGGCATGCGGGAAGGAAATACGGGCGGGGATCGCTGCCGTGCATCCATCGGCAGAAAGATCCGAAGACAGCCTGGCGCGGGAACTTAGCGAGAATCTCCGTATCGCCGAAGGCTGGGGCGACCGTATCAGATGCTCAAACTGATTTCAAGCGACGCCTTGCGGGCTGCAATTGCCGCAGTTTCCCGATCGGAATACGATACGTCGGCAGCCCATTTCCACAATCTCGGGAGCGCTCTCCGTGCTGCGTCGATTCGTCGTCAACTACCTGGCCCGCCATCGGAACTGGACGAATCGACTGCTGCACCTCATCGGGATTCCGGTAACCTTCATTGTCACCGCCGTGCTCCTGGCCTGCGGCCAATGGCTCCCCGCCATTGTTTCCTTCGTGATCGGTTACGCGCTGCAGTTTCTCGGCCACTGGGTGGAGGGGAACGATTCCGGGGAGGTGGTGCTGATCAAACGTTGGCTGAGCAGACCTTACGTCGAATTCGGACCGGAGCCAAAACGGTCAAGGCGTGACGGTTAATCCGCCGATACCTTCCCTAACGGTTGTGCGAATTGCGCGCATTCTATTGCCGCCGGCTGCGCCCGGTAGCCGTGGAAACAGCCCCGTAATTCGCCCTCGCTGAATGCGGAATTGCGACTTAAGTCGCTGCTGTGAAATGACTTATCCGCTCCGCAGCGAGGGGGTCCGTTCGAGGGGGGGAAAGACATGGGACGTCAGCGCTACGCGCGGCTCGTGCCGTGGCTGCTGGTCAGCTGCGGCCTTGCAGGCTGTCTGGAATCGCGAAAAGAGCTGCATTACCTCGGTGATGCCGAGCTCAGTCACTACAAGCAGTCCGCCACCGAAATCGACTATACCGTCGTCGATGATCCGGGCGCGGCCGTTGTGGCCAACACCAACCAGCCGCACACGCTTTACAATCGCCAGCGTGACGAAGTCTGGGATATGACGCTCGTCGAAGCGATTCAACTCGCGATGACGAACAACAAAATCATCCGGACCGACCAGCAGTTCTTGAACTCCGGCAGTTCCCTGGTCCGCTCACCCGACTTCGCGCCCTCTTCGCTCGATCCCGCGATTCAGGAATCGGGCGTCCTGTTCGGGAACCGCGGCGTCGAGGCGGCACTGGCCGATTTCGACACGAACTTCACGACCAGCCTCGTCTGGGGTCGCGATGAACGCGTTCAGAACAACGCGTTCTTCGGCGGCGGACTGGATGCGGGAAACACGCTCGTCAACGAGACGGCGAACTTCAGCGCTGCCCTCGAAAAGCAGTTTGCCTACGGCGGTGCTTTCGGAGTGACTCACGACTGGGACTATCTCGGTACGAACGCACCCGGAACGCTCTTCCCAACAAGCTACACCGGAAACCTCGGCGCCCGTTATCGGCAGCCGTTGTGGGCGGGAGCCGGTGTCGAATATACGCGCATCGCGGGTCCGCTCAATCCGAACTTCGGGGGCATCACCGGCGTCAGCCAGGGTGTTGTCATCGCCCGAATCAACAACGACATCGAGCTTGCCGATTTCGAAGCGAACGTCCGGAACATGCTGATCGACGTCGAGAACCTCTACTGGGATCTTTATCTTCAGTACCGGCTCTACGACACAGTCGTCGTTGCGCACAACAGTGCGCTGCGAACCTGGCGCGAAGCCAAGGCGAAGCTCGATATCGGCGGCGTGCGAAACTTCAAGCCGGCCGACGAAGCGCAGGCGAGCGATCAGTTGTTTGCAACGCGCGCCGGGGTCGAGAACGTCCTCAGCCAGCTCTACACGACCGAATCGAGCCTCCGGCGCATGCTCGGCCTGCCGGTCAACGATGGACGCGTCATCCGTCCGTTTGATGAACCCGCCGCCGGTCAATTCGTTCCCGACTGGAACTCGAGTCTCGCCGAAGCACTCGCCGGCCGCGTTGAACTCCGCAAGCAGAAGTGGGCCATCAAGAGTCTCGAACTCCAGTTGCAGGCCGCCAGAAGCCTGACCAATCCGCGGCTCGACTTCGTCTCCGCCTATCGCGTTAACGGCTTCGGCGACACACTGCTGGAGCACGGCGACAACGACGGCGTGACCGCACAAGGGCTCAATAGCGCGTATGAAACTCTTTCCCAGGGCAATCAGACCGGCTGGAATCTCGGATTCGAGTTCGCAATGCCGATCGGCTTCCGTTCCGCGCATGCCCAAGTGCGCAACTATGAACTGCGCCTCGCGAAAGCTCGGGAACTGCTAGCCGTCCAGGAAATGGACATTGCGCACGAACTGGCGATTGCGGTTCAGAACCTAGAGCGGAACTATCAGACGGCACAGACCAACTGGAACCGACGGATCGCCGCGCAGCGACGCGTCGAACTCTTCGAGGCGGAAGTCGAAGCCGGTACCGCCACACTGGACCTGGTATTGCGTGCTCAGACGAGTCTCGCGGATGCCGATCGGGACTATTACACGAGCCTGACAAATTACAACAAGTCGATCGCCAATCTGCATTTCCGAAAGGGGACGTTGCTCGAATATGACAACGTTTTCCTCGCGGAAACGGAATGGTCGCCCGAAGCATACCGCGAGGCACTCCGCCGGGCGTGGGCACGCAGCCACGCATTCGACGCGGAGCATCTCGACACCGAACCGGCGGAATTCGCCTGGCCGGAAGGACGAACCCTCCTCGAACAGCCGGGACAGGCAAACCTCGATCCCGGGACGATTCCACCGGCACCGGCCGAAGATCCGATGCAGGAACTCCCGAACCGGTTCGACGGGACTCCGAACTGAATGCCTTATCTAGAGGCCCTATAGAGACCTGGGAATACGGGGCCTCTCTAGGTGTCTGCTGGACTCCACTCGGTTCACCGACTAGGCTGATCTGACGCGCAAGCGCTCTGCGCTCCCGGGCCGCGAATTCCCGCTGCCCGGACTAATCCGCCTCGGCGGCCGGCAGCACGACGGTGCGATCTCATATCGACACCACTGCAATCATCCGGCTAACCGGCCTGAGATCGAGGTTGGCATGCCCCTCGGTGATCGAATTCCGCGACTCCTTCGGCTCGTCGAACTCCTGCAATCAGGCCGCGCGCACAATTCCGCGCAAATTGCGACGGCCATGAAAGTGAGCCGGCGGACGGTGTTCCGAGACATCCGCACTCTGGAATCGTCCGGCGTGCCCGTTCTGTTCGACGAACAGCGGCAGGGATACTCCATCCGCTCCTCCACACTTCTTCCAACCGCAGATCTCAGTCTGGCGGAGACGCTCTCGCTGCTGGTTGTCTGCCACGAGATCGGCGACCGGAGTCGCGGCGTGCCGTTCCAGCAGGCGGCACGCAGTGCCGCGCTCAAACTGCTGAGCAGTCTGCCCCACAACATCCGCGAATGCGCCGGCGAGTGGACCGAAATGATCTCGCTGCGCCTGGACCCTCGCAACTCGCTGGAGGGCTTTGAATCGAGTTGCAGCCTGCTGACGCGGGCACTCGCGGAGCGACGTCTGGTACGAATCAACTATGGAAGTCTCGACGAAGGGAAGGTGATCAGCACCGCACTCAGCCCTTACCGGCTCCTCTTCAGCCGCCGGAGCTGGTATGTCATCGG
>JBFWWA010000184.1:0-8245 GCA_050246455.1 Planctomycetaceae bacterium | reverse complement strand
GTGTGGCGCAGTTTCACGGTGAGTTCATCTCCCGCGAGACCGGAAACGATCGATCTGACGATCAAGATGAATCCTGTCGGCGAGGTCTCGCGATACCTGTTCGAGACCGCCGCTGTCGGGTCGTCGCTCCGCGTCAAAGGAACGCAGGGAGGATTCTTCTTCGACCCGGAAAAACACACGGAACCACTCTTGCTGGTTTCCGCCGGAAGCGGCATCACGCCGATGATGAGCATCGCGCGGTATCTTGCGGACCGTGGGATTGCGCGAGAGTGCCTGTTCGTGCATGGAGCGCGAACCCCGTCCGACATCATCTTCGCGGAGCAATGCATGTCCCTCGCGGCACAATCGCCGTGGTTGAAGTACGTCGTCACGTTGTCGCAGCCGTCGGACTCCTGGACCGGACGTTGCGGACGGGTGACCACGCAGTGCATCGTCGAGAACCTGCCGGACGTCGCAGGGGCCCGTGCTTTCCTCTGTGGTCCGAACGACTTCATGGACGCGCTCCGCGAGCAGCTCATGAAGGCGGGCGTTCCGGCCGACCGTATCCATACCGAACAGTTTCAGAAGTCACCGATGAGGGCCATCAGTCTTGAACGAGACACCGGTCCTCATGCCTGAGCTGCCGATTCCGGGCGGGCAGACACCTTCTTCGGCGCAGTCGGGTGATTTACTCGCCTGGCTTCTGCGCGAACAGCAGGAACTGACCGCCGTTGAGCAATTCTCCCGGATTCACGACGCCGATGATGCTCCGGCCCAGGCGCGATACTATTCGAGGCTGCTCCCTGCCTCACCGCCGGGTCCCGGCGAACAATACGCCTTTGAAGTCGACCTCGACCGCTGCTCCGGCTGCAAGGCCTGTGTGACCGCCTGCCATTCGCTCAACGGGCTGGACGAAGAGGAGACCTGGCGCGACGTCGGATTGCTGATCGGCGGAACGTCCGGAAATCCGCTGATTCAGCACGTGACGACCGCCTGCCATCATTGCCTCGAACCGGCCTGCATGATCGCCTGTCCCGTCGATGCGTACGTGAAAGACAGTGCCACGGGAATCGTCAAGCATCTCGATGATCAATGCTTCGGATGCCAGTATTGCACGCTCGCCTGCCCGTACGACGTGCCGAAGTATCATGCCGGCAAGGGAATTGTTCGCAAGTGCGATATGTGTTCGTCGCGTCTCACGGCGGGCGAAGCGCCGGCTTGCGTGCAGGCCTGCCCGCATGAAGCGATTTCGATTCGCGTCGTCAGCACACGGCAAGTCATCGAAGACTGCGAGGTCGGTCAGTTTCTGCCCGGCGCACCGGATCCCCACTTCACGCTTCCGACGACGAATTTCAAAACAGCACGCGTTCTTCCCCGGAACGCGCAGCCGGCCGATTTCCGGCAAACAGCGCCGCAGCATCCGCACTGGCCGCTGATTGTGATGCTCGTGCTCACGCAACTCTCCGTCGGTGCGTTCATTGCAAGCCGCATCACCACTGCGGCCTTCGGCGCAGACTCGCTGAATCTGATCGCCGGTCAGCACGCCACGGTCGCACTCGTTCTGGGACTGCTGGCCTTGTCGGCCAGCCTGCTGCATCTGGGCCGGCCTCAATACGCATTCCGCGCGCTGATCGGGCTCAGGCATTCGTGGTTGAGTCGAGAGATCCTTGCGTTCAGTGTTTTCGCGGGGGCGGCGACGACCTATGCCGTGATGCTCTGGTTCAAGCCGAGTCGACCGGAGGTGCCGGATGCGTTGTTCGAGTGTCTCGAAGGTGCGGTCATTGCGACCGGAATTGCAGCGGTATGCTGCTCGATCATGATCTACGTCTCGACCCGCCGCGAATTCTGGAGCATCGGGAATACCGGCGGTCGGTTTCTTCTGACGACGGCGTTGCTCGGCGCTGCAACCCTCTGGGTCACAACATCGGTCGATCCTTCGGGCAGCATCGTGCTTCGAAATGCCCTGGGTGGAACGATTGTCGCCATTTCGGTCACAAAGCTGCTTCTCGAGGCGTCAGTCTTCCGCTGGTTGTGGATATCCACGGCGTCTTCGTGGAAGCGATCGGCGGAACTGCAGATCGGGCCGCTTTCGGAAGTCACGCTGGCCCGTTTCGGATGCGGACTCCTCGGCGGAATCATTCTGCCGATCATTGCATTGAATCAGACGCGGGACACCGCTGAACCGGTTTCAACAGTCCTTGTCGTTCTTGCGACGGCCGCTGCACTTCTCGTCGGTGAGATGCTGGAACGTTATCTCTTCTTCGCAGCAGCAGCCGCCCCACGTATGCCGGGAGCAATCCGCACATGATTCGCCCTGGAGTGCTGCTGCATCAAATCGACGGTCCGTTGACTCGCGAACTTCTGCTGAAGCCGGCCGGCTTTGGACTCGGGCAGACGCCTGCCCGCTTGGCGCCCGATGCCACAACGGGCATGGTTTGCGGTTACTGCTCGACCGGGTGCGGGCTCAGTATCCACCTTCGCAACGGGGAAGCGGTGGGCCTCTCACCGACGACGGAGTACCCGGTCAACCTCGGGATGGCTTGTCCCAAAGGATGGGAAGCATTGTCCGTCCTGGATGCACCCGATCGTGCCACGACGCCGCTCCTCAGAAACGCGAGCGGACAACTTGCACCGGTCGACTGGCCGACCGCGCTTCGCACATTCGTCTCCCGCTTTCGTGCGATCGAACGCAAGCACGGTGCCGAAAGCATCGCGTTCCTGAGCACCGGCCAGATGGTGACCGAAGAGATGGCGCTGCTGGGGTCGCTCGCGAAGTTCGGCATGGGAATGATCCATGGCGACGGGAATACGCGGCAGTGCATGGCCACTTCGGTTGTCGCCTACAAGCAGTCATTCGGGTTCGATGCCCCTCCTTACACCTACGCCGACTTCGAGCAGTCCGACACCATCGTTCTCGTCGGCAGCAATCTTTGCCTGGCGCATCCCATCATGTGGGAGCGCGTCATGCGCAACCCGCACCGGCCGGAGATCATCGTACTCGATCCACGACGGACCGAGACGGCCATGGCGGCGACACTGCACCTGCCGCTCGCACCGAAGTCCGATCAGGCTCTGCTCTACGGTGTCGCGCGCGAACTGATTGCCCGCGGTTGGATCAACCGCGACTACATCGACGCCCACACAACCGACTTCGATGCGTTCGCGAATTTCGTCGAGCCGTTCACATTCGACGTCGTCGAGCGTGAAACCGGGCTCGCACGCGGACAGATACAGCGATTCATCGAGCTCATTCACGAGGGCCGGCGCGTTTCATTCTGGTGGACGATGGGAGTCAACCAGAGTCACCAGGGTGTACGGACGGCGCAGGCCATTATCAATCTTGCTCTCATGACCGGCAACATCGGCCGGCCGGGGACCGGTGCCAACTCAATCACCGGTCAATGCAACGCAATGGGGTCTCGACTTTTCAGCAACACGACGAGCCTGCTCGGCGGTCGTGACTTCGCGAATCCGGAACACCGTGGCCGCGTTGCGGAGATCCTCGGCATCGACAGTGCGCGCATTCCCGATCGATCGAGCTGGTCCTATCACGAGATTCTCGAGGGCATTCTCAAGGGAGCGATACGCGGCTTGTGGGTCATTTGCACAAACACCGCTCACTCCTGGATCAATCAGCAGTACGCGCGCGACGTCCTGGGCCGGCTCGATTTTCTTGTCGTGCAGGATATGTACTCCTCCACAGAGACGGCGCAACTCGCGCACCTCGTTCTCCCCGCCGCCGGTTGGGGAGAGAAAGATGGAACGTTCATCAATTCCGAGCGGCGGTTCGGTATCGCAAAAAAAGTCCGCCGTGCTCCCGGGCAGGCACTTTCCGATTTTTCAATCTTCCGGCTTGTTGCCGACGCATGGGGTTGCGGGGACATGTTCCGGAACTGGACGACACCGGCAGCCGCGTTCCAGATTCTCAGGGAGCTTTCCCGCGGGCAGCCGTGCGATATGACCGGCATCCGCGACCACGGGCACGTCGACGCCTCCGGTGGAATTCAGTGGCCGTTTCCTGAGGGTCAGGAGTTAACCGCAAATGAACGACGGCTCTTTGAAGAGGGGCGTTACTATCACGCCGACGGCCGCGCCAAGTTTCTCTTCGAGACGCCGAAGTCTTTGCCCGAACCGGCGACGACGCAGTTTCCGCTGATTCTGCTGACAGGGCGCGGCTCCGCGTCCCAGTGGCATACTCAAACGCGCACCGGCAAATCGGCCGTGCTGCGCAAGCTTTATCCCGCGGCGCTCTATGTGGAAATCAATCCGCACGACGCGCACTCGCTTGGAATCAATCCGCACGACAAGGTGACCATCGAATCCCGGCGCGGCGCCGTCAGCGCTCGCGCGGTCATCACGCCGACAATTGTGCCGGGGCAGGTCTTCCTGCCGATGCACTACTCGGAAACGAATGTTCTCACCGACGCGGTGTTCGACCCGTATTCCAAGCAGCCGGCGTACAAATCGTGCGCAGTCCGCATTCGCAAAGTCACGGCGTCAGAGTAGACGGCATGCCGGCTGTCGATTCCCCGTCTAGGTTGGGGCAGAGCCGGTTGCTTTCAGGAAGACGCGTAACGCCGTATCAAGCTGCTCAATGAAGAACTCGCCCTCTTTGATATTCGCCAGTTGCGACTTGACCTGCTCGAGTGCAGCAGCTCCGTCAGTTCCTTCCGATCGGCAAAGATTCACGATCGCGATGTCGCCGCGGGCCAGGAGCTCGTCCCCCTCCGAATGGGTGGCCCTGGCGAACTCGACTGATCTCTGGAATGAAGCGATCGCGCTATCGTACGCGCCGGCGGACAATTGCTGCGCACCCAGCATCCAGTGAGCGCGGGCCAGCGGCAGGTCGTCCTTCTTCAATTCCTGAGCCAGCCGCAAGTTCGTCTTCGCGGCATCCAGCCCGATTTCCAGATCCGACCTGGTGATCGCGATGCCTTTCTCGTCCCACCCGTCCCAGGTGAATGAAGCCAGGTCGTATGCCATTCCTTTTGCCGCACTTCGAATCTCGATTGCCAACGTCGGGTTCGACGCGTCAATCGATGCGGCAGCGAACAGGCCGTGCTGCAGGCCGGCACGACCAAAAGCGATGGCGGCAGGCAAGTCCTTCTCCTTCCAATAAAGATCCCGCATGATCTCGTGGAAGAATCGGGTTGCTGCCAGTGGATCCGGCTCGGCAGCGACCGCGGCGATTGCTGCGAAGGAATCCTGCTCGCGGCAAAGTCGAATTACGGCGTCCTTCATGCCACGGCCTGCGACCAGCAACAAGACTTCAATCGAGTCGAGTCCCAAACGACGCGACGTTGATGATGATGGTTGCTGGTTCTTTCTAAAGCAAGCCTTCATGCAGGCCGGCCCACCGCGCCAATGTGCTGATGAGCAGATCCTTTGTAATCGGCTTGGGCAAATGCGCGTCGCATCCTGCCATCAAGCATTTTTCGGAATCGCCGTTCAGGGCGTGTGCCGTCAATGCGATGATGGGCCGACTCCACCCTTTGTTGCGAAGTGTCGCAACAAGTTCGTAACCGTCGATCTCCGGCATTTGCATATCGGTCAAAAGCAGATCGAACACGGGGGGAAGTCGAAGCGGGCCGAAAGTGGTTCCATCGACGCTGAGTGCCTGCAGCGCAAACCGGCCGTTCTCGACGGCCTGGACGTCGGCGCCGGCGGCACGAAGGTGAAAGGCGATCAGTCGCTGGATGTCCGGGCTGTCTTCCGCCACGAGTATCCGCAAACCGAGAAGCGGACGCCGAATACGATCTTCGCTCGACTGGATCGCGCCTGGATCGAGCGCATTCAGCGATTCCGGAAGGGGTGCCGCGTGCGTTTCGGAATGTGCAAGGCCGGTATTGATCGTCACGGAAAATGTGCTCCCTTGACCCGGTTCGCTGGTCAGGGTGATCGTTCCGCCGAGCATTTCCGCCAATCGGCGTGAGATCGTCAGGCCCAAACCGGTCCCGCCGTACTTTCGTGTGGTTGAAGAGTCGACCTGAGTAAACGGCCGAAAAAGTCGGTCCAGCGCGCTCGATTCAATTCCGCATCCACTGTCGCTCACATCGAAGCGAATACACGGATCACGCGATGCGGCCATGCTGACGGTGAGCACAATGGATCCGTCGTCGGTGAACTTCAATGCGTTCTCGAGGAGGTTCCAGAGGATCTGGCGGAGCCGAAACGGATCCGATTCAATGGACTCCGGAATGGGATTGAAGTAGCGGACCTCAAAAGTCAGCCCTTTGGCGTGGCAGCGTTCGCGGAACGTGGACTCCAGTTCGCTGACACAAGTGCGGACCGAGAAACGCAGAATCTCGACTTCCAGCAGGCCCGACTCGATCTTCGCGAGGTCGAGAATATCATTCACTAATCGCAGCAGATGCTGTCCGTTGCGTCGAATGATCTCCACGAATTCCGTTCGTTCTTCCGGCGTCAGTTCCCCCGCGAGCAACTCGTCAGCAAAACCGACGATGGAAGTGAGCGGCGTTCGAATTTCGTGGCTCATGTTGGCCAGAAACTCGCTCTTCGCTCGATCAGCCGCTTCCGCCGCCGCTCTCAATGTTCGAAGCTGGCGGTTTCGTCGGACCAGACGTTTCGTGAGCCGTTTGCGATGCTGCTCGAGCCTGACGCGCGGCCCGACGTCCCGCACCGTCGCAATGAAGTTCTGCTGGTCTCCGCCGCGCCACGGCACGACGTGCAGCTCCAGCATCAACTCGCGGCCTGTTTGATGGAGTCCGGTCACTTCGCGGCGGAGCCCGAAAATCGATGCGCTGCGCGACTGGCGGACGCTCGACAGGTGCTTCTGGTGAATCTCGCGCAATGCCGGCGGGATCAGGATCTGAACGTTTTTTCCAATCAGAGACTCGGCCGAATGTCCGAACAGGTCCAGCGTGTGGTGGTTGGCGTACTGAATTGTGCCGTTGACTGACACCATCAGGACCACGTCCGGATTGTGATCGAGCACATCCCGAATGGTGGACAGATCGCGGTTCGCGCGGTCGATTCCGTCCGCGGGAAATCCCGCTCCGAGCCAGCTCGTGCGATCGTTCTCCGGCTGCGCACCACACTTGTGATCAGAACGCTCCATTCTTGGCGGCCCTAATTACTCCCGACAATCTGGATGGATTGCTGACCCGCTTGACAACCGAATACCGATTCGGCGTTCGCAGGCGTTCCCGGAGCGATGAAATGAGGCGTGCGATGTTCGGCGCCGGAATCCGGCAGTCGGTCGATTTGAAGGAGTTTTCGCAGGAGCTCGAACGCCGTGCCGCGTGCCGGTGTCCGTTCGCCGCGAATGACGTCGACGGCGCGATCAATCGAATCCGTTACCGGCACGTTGTACTGCTCTTGCTCCGGAAGATCCCGGAGCGTCCGACGGACAAGCCTGACATGGCTCGCGATGGGAACTTGCACTGTTCTTCCCCTGGAATTTGAGGCAGAACCCTTAAAGCCATTCGGACTTGCGGTGAACAGACATGAGCGAGACATTCGTCCCGGAGAAGTTTTGCGCGGGGTGCGCAATGGAAACTTCGTCGGGACCGCCTGGCGCGCGACGCCCGTCTCGGCATTGCGCTTTTAGCGCAACGTAAAGAACCGCGGGCGGGGGGGTGGTCGAAGACGGCGGGTCAGGGGAAGGGGGTGCTCTCCAGGAGCGACCAGCACACGTTCAGTTCGAGAGCGACCGATACGAGGCCGATGTTTCCCGGTCAACCATTCGATGCCGCTTCCGGGCCGGCGGGCCACCATCCGGAACTTCGAATCATCCGGAAAAGCTCCGCCTTGGACTTCACAGACAGTAACGCGAAGATGCGTTTGCGCCGCAGCTGCACGGTGCGGAGGCTGACTTCAAGTTCATTGGCGATTTGCATGTTCGTCAGCCCCCGGACAATTCCTCCCAGGATCAGCCGGTCAATGCTGCTCAGCGATTGAATTCGACTGAGATCGAGGTGGCGGCAGCGACTCTCGCCGCGATCGCGAATATCCGTCTCCAAAGCGCTCCGAACCGATTCAACCAGTTTCCTGGGCGGACACGGCTTTTCCAGCACGTCGATCGCTCCGAGCTGCATCGCTTTGACGACGCCGGGAATGTCTGCGTATCCCGAAATGACGATCGTCGGTCGCATCGATGTGCCGCCGGAAAGCCGCTGAAGCAATTGGTGCCCGGCCATGCCCGGCATCCGTAAGTCGAGCAGCAGGCACCCGACGTCATCGTCATTCACGCTTTCGAGAAAGCGTTCCGCCGTGGGAAAGCAGCGCGCGGAAAGTCCGTTGCTGG
>JBFWWA010000183.1:0-8257 GCA_050246455.1 Planctomycetaceae bacterium | reverse complement strand
GCATCAGGTCGATCGTCGCTTGCAAACGAACTTACTTGATCCGGCGAAGGAGGCAAGCCGAGCACGTCGAGATACAATCGGCGGATGAGCGTGCGGCGGTCGGCTTGCGGAGCGAGAGTCAGATCCTGAGTGTGAAGTTTGGCGACAATAAACAGGTCGATCGCGTTAGCGGCGTCGACATGGTCGACCGCGGGCAGCGGATGATGCTTCGGCGGAATGAGTGACCAGAAATCCTTCGCACCGGTCGATTGTGAATCATTCGAAGCATTGTCCCCGGTTATCGATTCCGGCATCTGCGCGCCCAGATCGATCCAGGTTCGTATTCGGTGGACCTCCTGATCCGAAAGGCGCTTTCCATCCGGAGGCATTACAAGTTTCGGGTTCTTGCCGGCGATTAGCTCAATCAGTCGGCTTTCGTTTCCCTTGCCGGGAAGCACGGCAGCAACGCCTGAATCCCCTCCATTGAGCAGATTCGAACGGCGGTCGAGGCGGAATCCGCTTTCCTGCGTATCCGGGCCATGGCATTCGATGCAGCGCGCCCGGAAGATCGGCTCGACGTCTCGGCGGAAGTCGATCGTTCCCGATTTCGCGTTGGAAGTGCGGACATCTTCCGTGCTTTCTCCGGCCCGAACGGCAAGACAGGCCGGGAAACCTGCAACCGAAACGGCAAGTAAGAGAGAGGCGAGCGAGCGCAATTGCAAAACCCGTTCAACTACGTGGCGGTCGACCGTCGGAGGGACTTCCGTTCCGTGTCGGAAACGATTGCGTGTGAAGATATTGTGGCTTTTGGATGAGTGGAAATGCCAGTCCGTCGGCCGATTTCCCGATGTTCCGGCGGATTGTTCGATCCTGAAAGACGTTGCATCCCTTACAACCGGGATTCGAGGGATGTCCGCGAGTAGGATTTGCAGAGGCGTTCAAAGGTACACCCTTGACTTTCACGCTCAATTTCGGTCTCCTGATAGTTAGACGACTGCTAGCGTGTCGTGTCTAGAACCGGGAATGTTGAACGAGCAGAGTTGCAGGTCAACCCGGGCGAAATGCCGATAAGAGAGCAGACCGGCTACCACACCGGGGATCACGACGATCGTGCCTGCCTTTGATCCCCAATGCACCGCCAGGTGCGCCTGCCTTGAACTAGAGACTCGGCTTTGAGAGACGCTTGCGTTTCCGTATCGCGCCGCTGTGCCCCCGGCACAGAACTTGCCAATAACTGAGTCGAATCGCCGTATTTCATCCCCCTCGAACTGCGTGAACCGTCCAGGAGAATCTTCGATGTCGCTTCGATCTACGCGCCGCGACTTTCTACACGTCGGGTTTGCTGCTGGAGTCGGACTGACCTTGGCGGACTATTTCCGCCTCAAGGAAGCCCGCGCCGACATCAAGAACTACGAAAGCAAGGAAGGGACCGCGAAGTCGGTCATCTACATCTTCCTGCCGGGTGGAATGGCACACCAGGAGTCGTTCGATCCGAAGCCTTATGCTCCGATCGAATATCGCGGGCCGATGAGCTCGATCCAGACAAACGTCGAGGGGATCATGCTCAACGAAATGCTCGTGAACACCGCAAAGGTGACCGACAAGCTCGCCCTCTGTCGCGCGATGACGCACGGCGAAGCCGCTCACGAACGCGGCACTCATAACATGTTCACCGGTTACAAGCCGAGTCCGGCGCTCGCCTTCCCCAGCATGGGAAGTGTGGTGTCTCACGAGTACCCGCCGAAGAACAACTTGCCGCAGTACATCTGCATTCCGGGGCAGCCCAACGAGTATGCGGGCACCGGTTACCTCAGCTCGTCGTTCGCGCCCTTCAGCCTTGGCAGCGATCCGGCCGACGGCAGTTTTACGGTCCGTGATCTCAAGCTTCCAGGTGGAGTCGATGACGGACGATTCTCGCGTCGCCGAAATATTCTTGACGCCGTGAACGATTACTTCGTCACGAAAGAAAAGGCGGACACGCTCGACGCCGTCGACACCTTCTACCAGCGTGCGTACAGCCTGGTCAGCTCTCAGCAGGCGCGCGAAGCGTTCAACATCGCCGCCGAACCGGATGCCATTCGCGACGAGTACGGCCGCAATACTGCCGGTGCCCGCATGTTGCTTGCACGCCGACTGGTTGAAGCAGGCTCGCGCTTCGTTACGCTCAGCTACGGCAGCTGGGACATGCACGACAACATCAACGGCGGAATGCGCGGTCAGTTGCCGGCGTTCGATCAGGGGTTCGCAGCGCTGATCCGCGACCTCGATCGACGCGGATTGCTCAAGTCGACGCTTGTCTGCGTCGCTTCCGAGTTCGGTCGCACGCCGAAGATTAACGGAACCGCCGGCCGCGACCACTGGCCCAAGGTGTTTACTGTCGTGATGGCGGGTGGCGGCATCAAAGGCGGTATCGCCTATGGGGCTTCAAACTCGACAGCGAGCGAGCCGGAAGACAAGGAACTGACAATCGAAGACTGGGCTTCGACGATCTATCACTGCATGGGCATCGTCGCCGATAAGGAACTGATGGCTCCGGGCGACCGTCCCATCGAGATCGTCAACGACGGCAAGGTACGCACGGATCTCCTCGGCTGAGATCGCCGGGCGAACGGTTCCGCGCGGAGTTTCTTGCGAACGTCTCCGCCGGCTCGATGTGATCGAATAGGTGTTGAGCTTCACGGGGGTTGTGCGATGCGACCGATCGTAATGGCTGTGGCAGTCTGGACGACGTTTCTCGCAGCGGCACTCATGCCGTCGATCGTGGGGGCGGCGTCGCCTCGGTTGAATCTCATTACGCCGCGTGGAATGCAGCGCGGCACCGAAGGGGTCTTCACCTTCCTCGGGTCTCCGTTCAAGGATGCCGAAGAGATTCTGTTCTACTCACCGGGTATCACGGTGACCAAGCTCGAGCCTCAGGACGGCACGGTTGCGGCGCACGTTAAGATCGCTGCCGACTGTCGTCTCGGCGAACATGTCGCACACGTCCGCACGAAGAGTGGAGTTTCCGACTACCGGACCTTCTACATCGGAGCCCTGCCCGCGCACGACGAGAAGGAGCCGAACAGCACCTTCGATGCCCCGCAGGCCATCCCACTGAACGTCACGGTGCAGGGTGTGATCGACACGGAAGACGTCGACTATTTCGTCGTCGATTTGAAGAAGGGGCAGCGCCTCTCCGTTGAGGTCGAAGCAATGCGGCTCGGACAGGCGTTGTTCGATCCGTATGTTGCGATTCTTGATGCAAAGCGATTTGAATTGTCTGCAGCCGACGATACACCGCTGGTGAAGCAGGACGCAGTTGCTGCAATCGTTGCTCCGGAAGATGGTAAGTACTACGTGCAGCTTCGAGAGAGCTCCTACGGCGGCAACGGGAGTTGCATGTACCGACTGCATGTCGGAAACTTCCCGCGGCCCAAGGCCGTCTATCCCGCAGGCGGAAAGCTCGGGGACGAAGTCGAAGTCAAGTTCATCGGCGATCCCGCCGGTGAGATCACTCAGAAGGTAAAGCTGCCGACGGAGCCGGTGCTCAACCACGGGTTGTTTGCATCTCAGGATGGCGGAGTTGCTCCGTCAGAGAACCCGTTCCGCCTCTTCGAACATGGCAACGTGCTTGAAGCGGAGCCGAACAACGAGGTTGCAAAGGCGACTTCCGCCACGCTGCCGATGGCGCTTAACGGAATTATTGATGCCCCGGGCGACGTCGACTTTTTCAAGTTCGCTGCCAAGAAAGGTGAGACGTACGAAGTCGAGTGTTACGGTCGCCGAATTCGTTCGGCAATCGACCCGGTCATGGTGGTCTACAACGCGCAAGGGCAGGGGATCACCAGCAATGATGATTCCCGTGGACCCGACAGCTATTTCCGGTTTGCGGTTCCGGCCGACGGTGAGTACGTCCTCTCGGTGGGAGATCACCTGAATCGCGGCGGCAGCGAGTATGTTTACCGCGTTGAATTCACCCCGGTGAAGACTTCGCTCGTGCTCGGTATCCCGCGCGTCGAACGATACGGCCAGTATCGTCAGCAGATTTATGTTCCTCGCGGCGGACGTTTCGGCGCGGTTGTTTCGGCAACCCGAAACAACTTCGGTGGCGAGCTCGTCCTGGAACCAAAGGAATTGCCGCAAGGGGTGAAGATTGTCGCGGAGCCGATGGCTGCAAACCTGAGTACGATGCCGGTGGTCTTTGAAGCCGCGGCCGACGCTCCGATTGCCGGCAAGATTATTGACTTCGCAGCGCGGCATGCGGATCCGAATCAGAAGATCAGCGGCGGATTCGAGAACCGTGCCGACTTCGTCATCGCTGAGCCGGGTCAGTCGCTCTACAGCTGGTGCGACGTCAATCGCCTGCCGGTCGTGGTCGTCGATGAGCTGCCGTTCTCAATTGAAATAGTCGAGCCGAAGGTGCCGCTGGTGCAGAACGGTTCGATGCAGCTCAAGATCATTGCGAAGCGCAAGCCCGGTTTCGATGCACCGATCAATGTTCAGGTGCCGTTCCTCCCGCCGGGTGTCGGCGGAGCGAGTTCTGTCGACATTCCGAAGGGTGCAAACGAAGTATTCTTTCCGCTCAATGCCAACAGCGGAGCGGAAGTGAAGAAGTGGAAAATCTTCGCCCTCGGCACTGCGGACGTCGGTGGAGCCGCGTGGTCGTCGTCGCAGCTCGCGTCTCTGGAAGTCGCGGCACCCTTCGTGCAGTTCGCAATGGAACGAGCCGCAGTCGAGCAGGGACAGCAGACCGACCTAGTCTGCAAAGTCACCGTTGCACAGCCATTCGAAGGCGAAGCCAAGGTGACTGTCCTCGGGCTTCCGCCGAAGGTCACCACGGCGGAGCTACCTCTCACGAAAGACAAGGCAGAGCTTGTTTTCAAACTCGCCACTGACGCGACGAGTCCGGCGGGGAATCATAAGAACATCTTCTGCCAGGTCGTGGTCGTGGCGAATGGGGAGCCAATTCTGCACAACGTCGGAGGGACCGATCTGCGGATCGATCAGCCGCTTCCAAAACCCGCCGCACCCGCAGCTGCTCCGGCACAACCGATGCCCGTGGCACAAGCCACACCGGCGGCTGCTCCTGAGAAGCGGTTGACCCGTCTGGAGAAGCTCCGGCTTGAGGCGAAGCAACGGGAACAGGCCGCAACTGCGGCGGCGGCCGGGAAGTGAACTAAGGTTACGAGACCGATCTTTCGAGTGGATCATCAAGACATCGCATACCGTTCGATTGAGCGAGTCAAAGGACATCGGAAATGAAGTACAACGGATTTCGAATCGCGACGATGCTGCTTGCGTTCGCATGCCTCGTCACTTTCGCCTCGGCGGAAGAAGCGAAGCCTGCGCCGGCACCGGCCGAACCCGCAAAGCCAGCGGAAACGAAGCCGGCCGAGCCGGCTGCGCCGGCGTCGATCGTGGTATCTCCGCCGGACATCACGCTCAATACCAGCCGTGATCGGCAGTCGCTTGTCGTTCAGGCGAAGTACTCCGACGGCATTACCCGTGACGTCACCGGCGAAGCGAAGCTGATCCCCGCAAACGCCGCCCTCGTCAAGATTGAGAACTCCACGCTCTATCCGGTCGCCGACGGAACGACAGAGCTCGCAGTCGAATTTGGTGGACATAAAGTGGTCGTTCCGGTGACCGTGGCCGCTGCGACAACCGACCGACCGATCAGCTTCAAAATGGATGTCATGCCGGTCTTCATGAAGGCCGGCTGCAACATGGGCAGTTGCCACGGCTCAGCCCGCGGCAAGGATGGCTTTCGGCTTTCGCTGTTCGGCTTCGATCCCGATGGCGATTTTCACCGCCTGACGCGAGAAGTCAGCGGACGACGCATCAATCTTGCGTTGCCGAGCGAGAGTCTGCTCGTCGAGAAGTCGATCGGCAAAGTTCCGCATACCGGCGGCAAGCGGTTCGAAGAATCGAGCGAAATGAACGCAACGTTCATTCGCTGGCTCGAATCCGGGGCTCCGGCCGATGCAGCCGCCGTCCCGGCGGTAACCTCGGTCGAACTCTTTCCTCCCGGTGGTGTTCTCGACGGTGAAGGAGCAACTCAGAAACTGACCGTTCGCGCGAAGTACGCCGACGGCACGGACCGAGACATCACCTCGCTCGCGTACTTCATGACGAGCAACGACAATTCGGCGACTGTCTCGCAGGACGGTGTCGTGACCGCCGCCAACCGGGGCGAAGCGTTCATCATGGCTCGCTTCGACACGCACACGGTCGGCAACCATTACATCGTGCTCCCGAAGGGGCTGAAATTCGAGTTCCCGGCCGTTGCCGAGAACAACTACATCGATACGCACATCAATAATAAGCTCCGCAAGCTTCGGATTGCCCCGTCCGAACTCTGCACTGATGAGGAGTTTCTCCGTCGTGTCTCGCTCGACATCGCCGGCGTCCTGCCGTCTGTTGAAGAGTACGACCGCTTCATGAAGGATGCCGATCCGAAGAAACGCGAGAAAGTCGTTGACGAACTGCTCAATCGCAAAGAGTTCGTCGAGATGTGGGTGATGAAGTGGGCGGAACTCCTCGCAATCCGTTCCTCGACTACCGTCAGTTACAAGTCGATGCTCCTTTACTACAACTGGCTGCAGGAGCAGGTCGCGACGAACGTGCCGGTCGACGTCATGGTGCAGCGACTTATCGCCTCGAAGGGAGGGACCTTCGCAAACGCAGCGACCAATTACTATCAAATGGAAACCGATACCCTGAAAACGGCGGAGAACGCTGCGCAGGTCTTCATGGGGATGCGGATTCAGTGTGCCCAATGCCACAACCATCCGTTCGATCGCTGGACGATGGATGACTACTTCAGCTTCGCGGCATTCTTTTCGCAGATCGGTCGCAAGCCGGGCGAAGACCCGCGCGAGCTGATCGTCTTCAATTCGGGAGGCGGCGAAGTCTCGAATCCGGTCACCGGTAAGGTGATGCAGCCGAAGTTTCTGGGCGGTGCGGTTCCGGAACTCAAGGGACGCGACCGTCGCGAAGTCCTCGCCGGTTGGCTCGCGTCGTCCGAGAATCCATACTTCGCGCGCAATCTCGCGAACATTGTCTGGACGCACTTCTTTGGCAAGGGGCTTACCAACCCTGTCGACGATGTCCGCGTGAGCAATCCGCCGGTCAATCCGGAGCTGCTCGACGATCTCGCGAGCCATATCACAAATTACAAGTACGATTTCAAGAAGATCGTCCGAGACATCTGCACGTCGCGTACATACCAGCTCGCGACGAAGACGAATGCCAGCAACGCCTCGGACGATCGGAACTTCGCGCATGCGACGCTTCGACGCGTTCGGTCGGAGATCATGCTCGACTGCATCAGTCAGGCGACCGACACCAAGAACAAGTTCCAGGGGCTTCCTGTCGGTGCTCGTGCCGTGCAGATCGCCGACGGTAATACATCGACCTATTTCCTGCAGGCCTTCGGCCGTGCCACCCGCGCAACGGTCTGCTCGTGCGAAGTGAAGGTTGAACCGAACCTCTCGCAGGCGCTCCACATGCTCAATGGCGAAACGGTCAATCAGAAAATTCAGGAAGGAAAGCTCATCGAGCGTCGGCTGGCTGAGAAGAAGACGCCGCCGCAAATCTTCGAGGAACTCTACATCCGAATGCTCACGCGGAAACCGACAGAGAAGGAAGTTGCCGCACTGAACGCCGCGCTCGCCGGCCAGCCCGATCACAAGCTGGTGCTTGAAGATATTTTCTGGGCACTTTTGAACTCGCGCGAGTTCCTGTTCAACCATTAGAGTTTCTCGGCAGATTTGAATCGCTGAAGTTTGAAACAGAGTTGCGTCGGATCATTACTTGTCAGTGCGGCTCAATTGAAGCGTCGCTCTCCCAGGTTCGTCACTGAAGGGTTGGCTGGAAATGTCGAATAACCTGAGTTTTCGGAGGTCGTTGTCCCGCATCGGCGCATCTGTCGCCGTTGTGGTGCTCGCATCCCTTTGCTCCGGGTCTCCTCTGCGCGCCGCTGAGGACGAGAAGAAGCCGGCGGACAAGAACGCAGCCAAGGTTACCTACGTCGACCACGTTCAGCCGATCTTTCGGGAGAAGTGCTTCTCCTGCCATAACACCGACAAGAAGATCGGTGGACTCGACCTGTCGACGTATTCCGCGGCGATGGCGGGAGGCAGTTCGGGAACGGTGATCGAACCGGGAGCCACTGCCGACAGCCATCTCTGGGCGCTCGTCAATCACGACTCCGAGCCGTTCATGCCGCCGAAGTCCGATAAGCTTCCTGCGGAAATGCTCGCAACGATCAGCAAGTGGATCGACGGGGGCGCGCTCG
>JBFWWA010000182.1:0-8277 GCA_050246455.1 Planctomycetaceae bacterium | reverse complement strand
AGACCGAAGTTCATTCAGACCTGAGCGGCGATCGACCCCATTCCCTTCTTGCGGGACATTTCATCGAGCAGGCAGATCAGGATCGGATTCGTCGTTTCGGGATCGCAGCCGATCTCGACGGCGATGCGGCGGCGGACGTCGCAGCCGGCGCGGACGTCGGCCTCGGTGTTGCGCGTATGATAGATCCGCTTGAGACCCTGCGGGAACCGGCGCACCGAGCCGACCGGGTCGCTCACCGCGACGAACGCCCCCTTCGGCGTCATCTTGATGGCGTG
Source organism: Planctomycetaceae bacterium (assembly GCA_050246455.1). Classification (GTDB taxonomy): domain Bacteria; phylum Planctomycetota; class Planctomycetia; order Planctomycetales; family Planctomycetaceae; genus CAZVJA01. Next base: position 8,002 of record JBFWWA010000182.1, on the reverse strand, counting down.
CAGCACGCCGTCGACGAATTGCGGATCGCGCGAGATGATCTTTGCGCGCTGAATCGCCCGGATTTCCGACAGTCGCAATTCGAGCATCGGCATGCCGTGCGCTTCGACCGAGCCCCAGGTCGTTTGAACTTCGAAGACGAACCGGTAGCGGTCGAGCCTCACCTTTTCGCGGATTTCGTAGTTCGCACCGCGGACGACATCAGGGCGGAGAATATCGGAAGCGCGGAACAGCAGCGCGGGATGGGCGATGGAATTCACCATCGTCCCTTCCGGAATGGATGCGCCGGGGGCGAGCATCTCTGGGGGAAGCGGGGGCAATGTCGGACCCGACTGCGGCTCTTGCGGAACGATTTCGATCGGGGGAGGGGGGACGGGGGGAACGCTTGTCGGCGCGTCGAACTGGCCCGGCTGCGTCGTGGATTCGGATGGGGGAGGATCTTCCGCGGGAGGGGCGTCGAGCGTCGGGACGGAGGACGGGGGGAACGTTTCCTGCGCTTCGAGCGCGCCCGAAAACAAGGCAAGCATCGACAGCAGCATCCCGAGCGTCGATGGCCATCTGAAGGCTTTGACCAGCCGTGTCATCTCGCATCCTCCTGATTCGTCGACGCAGCCTGCTTGCTGCGCCGCAGTGCATTCCGCACTGTTCCCCATCTCTCAGCGTCGCGGCATTCGCGCGAGTTCTTCAAGCATTTCCTCGGCCGTGCTGAAGACCCGCACATTCGCACGGGCCTGCTGCTCCAGCATCGGGAGCTTCACAATTTCGGCCAGCCCTTCCGAGAACGAGCCACCCGGCGGGTTGGCGACGCCCGCCGCGACGTTCGTCGCGACCTGCTCCACCTGCTGCACAACCTTTCCCAGGCCGTTGAGCGCAGTGAATGCGGCGGATGAGAGCGAGCCGACGTTCATTGAACTGGAAACCTCAATAACGCGTTGCGGCGTTCCGCAATAAACCGAGAATATCCTGCTGCCGGACGCTCGCGACCGACAACGCTTCAAGTGCCGTCTGCTCGAGAAGACGGTTTCTCGTCAACAGCGCCGTCTCGAGTGCAATGTCGGTGTCCTGCACGTCCGAAAGCGCCGTCGAGAGATGCTCTTCCTGCGATTCGAGCACCCTGCTTGCGCTATCGAGCGTGAACTTCTGAAACCCTCCGATAATCGCCTGCGATCGCGTGGCATCGCCGAGAGCGTCGTCGATGATCGCCAGTGCGGTCGCCGCGTTCCCGCTGGTCAAGCTGTTGTCGCCCCCGCTGCGGATTGACGACAGCTTTCCCGAAACTCCTCCCAGGCTCGACGAATGCAGGTTCGGCAGCCCGATGCTGGCCCTGCTTCCCGCCGAAGTCCCGACGTTGAACGAAAGCCCCTGCCCCGAAACGACGAACGAATCGAGCGCGCCCGACGCGGTCGGAGCGAGTTCGATCGTCATCGAAAGGGTTGAACTGTTGACGCTGAAGGTCGAGCCGTCTCCCGTGTAGCTTTGCCCGTTGATTGTCGCGACGGCGTCGGTTCCCGTTGCGCTGCCGCCGTTTGCGAGCGTGAACGTTCCTTCCGTCGCTTCGATCGAAATGGTTGCGTCCGACCCGTACTCGGTGCTCTTCAGGTTGATGTTGCCGCCGTTGACCGTGGCCGTGATTCCAGTTTCGTAGGTGGCGGCGTTGAATGCTTCCTCGATGTCGGCGAGGCTCGAGCCGGCGGCCAGCGAGATCGTGGCGGTTCCGGTCGAACCTTGCACAATCAGCGTGACATCCTCGGCCAGGGCCCCTCCGGTATACGTATCGGACGCCTGTGTGGCGGTGCTGGTGACGTTCACGTTGACGATGACATCGTCAGCCGTAGTCTTGTCGAGAATGTCGACATCGAGAACCTGAGCGGTGTCGGTGCCCGAAACGCGAAATCCGGATGCACCGTTCAGGAGTTGTTTTCCGGCAAAGCTGGTTCGGGAAAGATTATCGATGCTGCGGAGTATCGCATCGACTTCCACCTGGTTGGCGGCCACTTCCTCGTCCGAGAGTCCGCCACCGGCCGCTTCGAGGACCAGGGCCCGCGCCTGCTGCAGTTGCGTAACGACTTCACCGGCCGCGGCGTCGGCGGTATTGAGCATTGCGCCGGCACGCGTCACGGACTTCGAAGCCGCTTCCGTCGCCGTCAGTTCCGCCTGCAGCCGGGATTCATGAACGAGCCCGGCGGGGTCATCCTTCGCCTGGTTGATCCGCTTGAGGGTGCTTAAACGCCGGGTGTTTTCCGAGATCTCGCGGCTCAGAGTCTGCAGGCGACGGAGCGCCCGCATCTGATCCCCCGCGAGAGAAGTCAAACTTCCAATGCGACTCATTTCGGAAACCCCGTCGAGTGACTCGCAGCGGGGACGACGGTTCGTGCGCAGCCCCGCCCGCAGTATCGGCGCGCAACTTTAGCTTTTTCGGGAGGGGAGTCAAAAGCGGGATTGGAAACGCGCCGGGCGCGGACCGGATGCGCCGGCTGTTCCGATCGTAACGAGGAATGGGCGGACCTTCAGGCCGGTCGAGTCGCGGAATTACTTCCAGTACGACTTCAGCACCCAGAAGATCGCGGCGGGGCCGGCGATGAACGTGGCGAGGTAGCCGAAGCTGAATGGAATCGGCATTCTGACCAGAAACCCGCGCAAGATGAAATAGTCGATCGCCACGCCGCCGAGAGTTCCCCAGCACATGATGATCCAGCCCAGCTGCTTGCGCTGCTGCTGCTCTTCCGGACTGAGCTGAGAAAAAACGAGGCGCGGTTCACTGGCAGCGGCCTTCGGCTTTTTGGCGGAATCCCCCCCCTTCGACTTCTTGCCGGCTTTCGCACCGTTGCCGGCCGCGGCGTCGGCAGCTGCCTCGTTTCGCATTCCCGCGGCGTAGTACTTCGCGATCCCCTGGTTGATAGCCAGCGGCGTGGCGATCACGGCGCGCATCGGCATTCCGAAACGAAGACGGAGCTCTTCCTCGAGCTGCGGGGTCGGCTCGTCGATGCAGGCGACGATGACGGTATCGTTGTCGATGAAGAGAGGAAGAATTGAATGCCGCTTGACGACGTTCCGTGGAACGCGATCGAGCACGGAATCGTCAGGGATCAGTTCCGCGAGATCGACGTACGACAGCCCGAGCTGCATCGCGAGCGCCTGGGCGGCGACAGGCGGCTCGACGAGCTTCATCTGCACGACGGCATCTCGCATTGAAAGGCCGCGGGCATCCGCGAACTTCTGCACTTCCTTGAGCTGATCGCGCGAGATGTGCCCCTGGTCGACGAGGATGTTTTCGAGCGGTTTTCGCCCGAAGGAGTCCTTGTCTTCCTCAAAGACGCGGCCGAGGCTTTCGTCGTACTCGCGCTTGCGGAGCGGATCGGTGAGGCAGAGCATCGCTTTGGCGAGCTCGTTGAGCAGGTCCTGCGACTGCACCGAGTATTGCCCGGACGCGTACTTGCGGACGTGCGCGTTGAGCTTCCGGTAGTAGTTGCGGATCTTCTCCTCGTCATCCTCGAACTGTACGAGCCTGAGGAGCTCGTAATGTCCGGGAGGTCGCGGTCCGTCGGCGATGCCGAGCCAATCCTTGTAGACGTCGAGCGCCATGTCTATTCGACTTGATATTCATCAGCCAGCAGCTTGAAGGCGTCCACGCCTGAGCTGTCGAGGCCGGAACTGCGGATGATCTGCGTCGAGGCGGATTTGCCGCCGGAGAGATCCTTCGCGGTGCAGTGGATCCGTCCGTTGGCATCGTAGCTGTAGGTCACTTCGACCGGCGACCCGGCGGGAAGGTTCGGCGGCAGGCCGACGATCTGGAAGTCGCCGATCATCGTGCAGGCATCAGGATCGGACGCTTCACCTTCGAGCACGTACACATGAATGCGCTGCTGATTGGCGGAGGTCGTCACGAAGCGCTGCGTCGCATTGAACGGAATGGACGTGTTGCGCGAGATCATGATGTGATTGACCTTGCGTCCGGGCTTATCCGGATCGGTGATCTTCACGCCGAGCGAATGCGAGTTGACGTCGACGGTATTGACCGCACGGAGACGATCGATGATTGCGCGTCCCATACGGCCTTCGCCGCCGGTCGCCTTCGCTTCGAGAATCGCGGCGTGAATGGCGGCCCCCTGGGCAACCGCCTCTTCCGGCGTGAGCTCTCGCGAGGGCTGGCGGCCGGTGATTTCCTTGAGCATCTTCTCGACGACGGGCATGTACGTTGAACCGCCGACGAGGAGAACGTCGTCGAGCGAATTGAGCCCGCACTTCGCCTGCTGGAGCACCAGCTCGGTCGTATCTTTCGTGCGCTGGAGAAGGTCGGCGGTCATCCGCTCGAAATCGCCGCGGGTGAGCGAGACGGTCAACGTCTTGCCCTTGTAGTAAACGTGGACCGGCACCTGCGCCTTCGTGCTCAGCATTCGCTTGGCGTCTTCGCATTCCTGCGCGAATGCACGGAGGGTTTCGGGATTCTCGCGGGGATCGTCGCCGAACTTCCGCTTGAACTGCTCTGAAACGTGGTCGACGATGCGCTGGCTCCAGTCGAGACCGCCGAGCATGACGTCGCCGTCCGTCGCGAGGACGCGGAAGTGCGTCGGCGTGTACCGGACGACGGTCACGTCGAACGTTCCACCGCCGAGGTCATACACGAGGATCGTCCGCTCCTGCGAGCGAATATCGGTCCGGCCGAGTTCACCCTTCATCCACGCGTATGCGAGCGTGGCGGCGGTCGGCTCATTGAGAATGTCGATGACATTCAGCCCGGCGATGCGGCCGGCGTCCTGGGTTGCCTTGCGGCGGACGTCGTTGAAGTAGTACGGAACCGTGACGACGGCGTTCGCGATCGGTCCGATCGTATGCTCCGCGTCCTGCCGCAGCTTCTTGAGAATCAGAGCCGAGACGAATTCAGGCGTGAGTCGTTTGTCCTGGTAGACGACGTAGAAATCCTGGTTTCCCATCTGCCGCTTGATCGCTTCGACGATGTGCGACGGGTCTTCGATCGAGATTCGCTCGAACGACGGGCCGACCATGACGTGTCCGCCGTCTCCCAGCAGCACGACCGACGGGGTGATTGAACGGCCGTCGATGTTGGGAATTGCCCGCGGCTGCCCATCGTTCCCGACCTGCGCGATCGCGGAATAGGTCGTTCCCAGGTCGATGCCGACTGTCTGTCCTTCTTCAAGCTTGATGCTCATGGTTCCTCTTACCGCTTCCTTCTCTGCCTGGAAATCTGTTCCGATCGGTGCGACACGATGCGCCCGCACTTATTGAGGCATCCTGCCGGGAATCGTTATCCGTTCAAGTTGTGGAATGCTGGGTCAATTCCGTTGATGTTTCTGGAAGGCTGCTCCGTTGACGACGGCCGAACAATCTCCACCCGCTGCCCGCCGAAAACGGAACTGCGATCGGATCCAAGTCGCCGACGACCGCCGGCTGCCTCGATCTTTTCTGTTGAGCGAAGGGTACAAGGCCGTGGGAATAACATCCAGCAATGAGGAGGGGCCGTTTCGGCCAATGTCATTCTGATCGTCCGGCGGGGCGGAATCAAGCTCCCTCCTCAGAGTCCGGGCGTTCCAAGCGGAGTTGCACGACCGCCCGGATCCGTCGCCCCCCCGCCGTCTTGAGCATCGGATGCATCCGCAGATTCCCGGGGAGTCGCTCTGAGCCGGGCGGACAAATCGCCAAATCCCGCCGATGAGCCCTCAGGACGCGCGGCGCCGCCCCTTCAAGAGACGCGGGTCGCCGCCGCGACTCGGCACCCGGAATTCCGAGTGCGAACCGACAGGCAACGTGAAGATTTCGACTCGCCCCTGATGCCGGTACCGGAACAGGATCGGCATGTCGACATCGAACACGACAGTCCCCTTCGGAGAAATGGTGTACGGCCCACCCCACTCGCTGTACGCCCCTTTCAACTCGTACTCGAAGGGAATGTCGGTGGTGTTCGAAAGCTCGATGCCCGGCTTATCGAACGTGGCGAAGAGGTACGGCGCGGCCCACTCCGCGTGGTCGAGCCGTTGCTTCGCATAGCCGAAGTCGACGTCCGGAACGGAGGTGTGGCTTGCGTGACTGGTGCTGGTCCATGCGGTCCACGATTCTGTGAAAAGTTCGCGAATTTTCTCGACGACGACGGCGCCGTTCCGCGGTTGATACCCCTCTGCGAACTTCGCGGTCGCCTGGATCTCCGGTTTGCCTGACCAGTCGATGCCGACGGCTCGTTCCTCGAATGCCGGTTTGGAAAGTTGCACTTTCGCCGGTTGTGAAATGTCGAACTCCAGGTCCGCGTAGCGTTGCCACGCGGCATTCGGATCCCGCTTCACCGAGATCCGGATGCCGACGCGCGGCGCTTTGAAAACGACTCCTCCCGCTCCCCCCGGGGGGCCATCGACGACCGACAGCGGCGCGAGCATCACCATCTCGGACGAAAGCTGCGCTTCGCTGCTGAAATTGTTGAGATCCGGAATTGCGGCCGCGAGCGCGTCCCGATCGACGAACACCGCGAACGTCTTCTCGGGAATGTCGAGGACGTGAATCCGCGCGACTTCCGCCTCGACGAGCATTTCCGTCAGGGGGTTAAGCAGGTTCGGGGCGACACCGAGCTCGAGCTTGTCGGTCCGTGGAAAGGTCGCGAGTTCCGGACCCAGCGGCGGGACGACGCGCGGTTGCGCGGGCGCTTTGTTCGGATCGATCGCCGCGGCGGTTACGCCCATCAGCAGAGAGATTCCGTTTTCGTCGGTCTCGACCGCCTCCGGCCAGGCCTTCACGCGCGGCTTGTAAACAGGCAGAGGCCAGAATCCGCTGACGACGTCGTTGATTTCAGAGATCCGGAGCTGGTCCTGCAGCTGCGGCAAGAGAGCAGGGATGAGATCCGTCACCTGCTGCTCGATCATCTGCTTCTTGCTGTAGATTCCGTTCACGAGCCCGTCGGAAACGCGCCGCGCGGACATGATCAGCCCGGCGTTGTAAACGTCCGACGGCTCGGTGACGTACCAGTTGTCGTCGGGAATCGAGAACGCAACGCCGGCAAGCCTCAACTTGAGTTGCCGCTGTTCGACATACGGCGTGACGTCGATGCTCAGCCAGACCGGACGTCGATGACCGATGACGACCGCCATGGGCCCGGTACAAACAGTGCGCCAGCGTCCTTCCACTTCGCTCGCGCAAATCTGAAGCACGACGTTCCTCAGGCCGAGCTGAATATTGAGGCGATCCTTCTTGTAGGCTTTGACCTGAGCACGGGAAATCCGGCCGGAGTAGGTGATTCCTGTCAGCGAGACCTGAAAGGTGCGGCCGGCCGCGCTCGTCGAATCGTGAATGTCATCGACCCGGCCGGTCAGCATGTCGGCCGGCACCACAAAGGGGACCGAGCGGGAAAGCGACGCGAACATGTCGTTGCCGAGCCGGACGTAGACGGCGCGCGGGATATCGACCGCCGGGCGGAACGGCTCAACGACCTCCAACGGAAGCGTTCCGCCATTCGTTCCCGCTGTCACCATTCCGTCGGCCGGAACGGGAGCCCGGGGATCGAGCAGCCATTGGTAGAGAGCATCGTTGTTGTAAACGTATCGCCAAACATCGTGGCCGACGTCGGAATACTCGGTGTAGCGGGGAGTTCCTCCGGCCTCGCGAATCGAGTCGATCATCTCGTGCGACCCCCAGACCGGGACCACGTCATCGCGAGCGCCGTGGAAGGCCCAGATGCGCGTCTTTGCAAGCTTCGGACCAGTGACGGGATCGCCTGCTCCGGAAACCGGGACGACGGCCGCGAAGCGCTCTGGGAACGCGGCCGCCACACGCCACGAGCCGTATCCTCCCATCGACCAGCCGGTCAGGTATTCGCGCGAGCGATCGATGCTGTAGTTTTTTTCGACTTCGTCGAGGATCGCGAGGGCGCGCTTTCCGTTCTCGGAGGAGGGGGCCCACGTTTCGGAAATCGGGACGTGAGGATCGATGCTGCTCTGCGGGAAAACGACGATGAACGGATACGTCCGGGCCCGCGACTTCTCCGCCGGCCCGAAGCCGATCGATTAG
>JBFWWA010000181.1:0-8287 GCA_050246455.1 Planctomycetaceae bacterium | reverse complement strand
GGAATTCAGGCAGCCACCTTCGCTCATGGTCGCTGGTGGTTTGGCTGCTACGGCGACCCGAAGATTCTGCTCATTACCGACGCCGATTTTCAGATGAAGGGCGTACACGAGTTCGACTGTTCGCTGGGAATTGAAGCGTTGCCTGATGGCCAGCTGTTGTCGGCAAGTGGGCGCTGCGAAAAGGTGAAGGGATGCACTGGAAGTGTGCGGGTGGCGATTCCCGACGCGAAGGTGGGCCTAAAATATTTGCAGTCTGTTCACGGCGATCCGAAATGACAAATCACGACAAACCCGTTCGGCTCGGACGACGCGCCTTCCTGAAAGGCGGCACGCTCGTGCTGGCAGCGGCTTCGCGCAGTTCCTCGAATTTGTTCGCCGATGATAAACCCACCGGTTTGCGTGTGGGACTCGTGACCGACCTGCACTATGCCGATAAGCCACCGGCTGGGACACGGCACTATCGAGAAACGCTGGCAAAGCTCGGAGAAGCGGCCCGACAGTTCGAGCGGGACAAGCCTGCATTCGTTGTCGAACTCGGAGACCTGATCGATGCTGCCGACTCGGTGGACTTAGAACAGAGGTATCTCAAGACAGTCAATCGGGAGTTCTCGACGATCTGCAAGGATCGGCATTATGTCCTGGGCAATCATTGTGTGGACACATTGAAGAAGGAAGAGTTTCTGGGGGGCGTTGAGCAGGAGAAGTCGTACTACTCGTTCAATCATTCGAGCATCCATTTCGTCGTATTGGATTCCTGCTTCCGTGGTGACGGTCAGCCGTATGGTCGCAAAAACTTCACTTGGACGGACGCCAACATTCCCGCTGTGGAGCTCGAATGGCTTGAGGCGGACCTGAAATCCAACGAGAGGCCGGTGATCGTTTTCGCTCACCAGCGGCTGGATGTCAGTAATCATCACGGAGTGAAGAACAACGCGGATGTCCGAAAGGTTCTCGAAGCCTCCGGCAAGGTGCTGGCCGTCTTTCAGGGACACAGCCACCAGAATGATCTCAACGAGATCGGGGGAATTCACTACTGCACGCTCGCGGCGATGGTGGAGGGGTCAGGTGTCGAGAGCAACGGCTACGCGATGATGGAGATCGCCCCTGACGGAACGATCCAGCTTGCGGGATTCCGCAAGCAGAAGAGCTATCAATGGGAACCGCGGCGGTGAGCAAAGGGGTCCGAATGGTGGACCGAAGCGGTGGGCCCGCTCGCGACCGATGCCGCACCACTGGTCAGAAGGCGCTTTGACGAGACAACTACCATTCATCGGGGCAGGTTCGCGAGATCGGCGGGCAAGTCGGGATTGTCTTTCGCCCGATGCTCAGCGAGGAGTTTCTGCAGCTCTGCCAGTTTGTCCGGATGACTGGACGCGAGATCCATCTTTTCAAACGGATCCGTCGCCAGGTTGAACAGCTGCGGCGGTGCGTCGGGGAGTTGGACCAGTTTCCAGTCACCGAGACGCAGCGCGTGCCCTCGTGCTTTCGTGGCGATATAGATCGAGCGCAGGGCGGGCGATTTTTCGGTGCCGAGTATTGCCGGCCACTGGTTGAGGCCATCCCAATTCAACTCGGTCGTCGACTGGAAGCCGACCAGCGCGGAGATGGTCGGGAACCAATCGACAGCGTGCATCGGAACGGTATGCTTGCGCGGTGCGAGCCGGCCGGGCCAATTGGCGAAAGCGCACACGCGGATGCCACCCTCATAAACAGTGGCCTTCTGGCCGCGGAGCGGATCGTTCTCGCTATTGAGCGGAGAATCGCCGACGGTGCCGACGTAAGCATTCTTTAACGACTCGATGCCGCCATTGTCACTGGTGAATACGATGAGGGTATTCTCGCGCTGGCCGGTTTTTTCGACGGCGGCGACGAGTTGACCGATCTTGGCATCGAGCTGCGAAACCATGGCGGCCATTCGTAAACGGGAGTCGTGCTTTTCGGGATCGTCGTGGAATTTGACACCGTCGTAAATCCGCTTGTATTCGTCGGGGGCGTCGACCGGAGTGTGCACCGCATGAAACGGCACATAGACGAACCACGGCGATTTCTTCTCTTCAATACGGCGGATCGCTTCGACGGTGACGAGTTCGGTGGCGTTTCCTTCCTCCTGGAAGAACTGACCGTCGCGATGCCACGTGTCGATGTAGGGACTGTTCTCGCGGTATTTGTGTGTCCAGGGATCGGCGGCGCCGGTGAGCGTCCCGTAACCGTGGTCGAACCCGAACGCCGTCGGCGACCATTCGGGCCGCGCGCCGAGATGCCATTTGCCCGACTGGCACGTGTAGTAGCCGAGCGATTTGAGTGCTGAGGCGAGCGTCACGGTACCCAGCGGCATTGCGCGGAGGTTGCTGGGGGAGAGAGCATGCGGTCCGAAGCGCCCGGGGTAGCGGCCGCTCATCAGAGCGGTGCGGGTCGGCGTGCAGACCGGCTGGACATAATGCTGATCGAGTTCGATACCGGTTTTAACGAGCTGGTCCATATGCGGCGTTTTGGAGAAGCCGCCGTGCCAGCCAACATCGCTCCAGCCGAGATCGTCCGCGACGATCAAGAGAATATTGGGTCGTTCGGCCTTTGAATCGGCGGCGTAAGCCGTACAGTTCCCGAGGAGAACCGCAAGCAAGACCAGCTGACGCATGAGAATTCTCCTGGGAAACGAGACTTTCGGAGATCTCCACTTGCCCGGTTGGATGGCCGGAACGACAAATCGGCAGGGCTCGTCTCGCGAGTGGGAACGATCCGACACAGGATATTTCGGGACTGGATTCAATCCAGCAGGGCCGCATTCATTTTAACTAAGCGTCTTTGCTCCCGCGACAATGAAGTCGATGCAGGTGGTCTACGAAATCCGCGTGGAACGGCCACACGCGACTTGCACTAGCGCGAATGGGTCGATGGAATTCATGTTGGACCGCAATTGAGAATGCGGTCGAACGCACGATCTCCCGTCCTGTACGCCGTGACAGGAACTACATCGGTGTCTCTGACAATACCCCCGTGTCTTTCGAATCGGGAATCCGCTACTGCGGTTCTCGCGACAACTTTCGATTTTGCCTAGGACGGGCTGGACCTCAGAAGTACGATTGGCGTCACGGGGACGCGGTGTCGCCGAGAGAGGGACAGGCGAACGAGAGCAAGCGAGGCCGTCAGTGATTCCGCACACTCGAAACCCCGGCTATTCGCCCGTCCGCGTCGGAGTTGTTGGAGTCGGAGAGTTTGGAATCGTCCACGCGCGAACCGCGGCCGGAGTCGCTGAAGCCCATTTGGCGGCACTGGTCGATTCCAACGAAAACCGCCTGAAATCGGCACTCTCGGAATTTCCAGACGCACCCGGCTGGACCAGCTTCGGTCAGGCCGTGCAGGAATGCGATGTTGAGGCTTGGATCATTGCGGCGTCAACGGCGTCGCATGTCTCGCTTGCGCAGACCGTCCTCGCCGCAGGCAAATCCGTACTCTTAGATAAACCGATCGCGGACAATCTCTCCGAAGCGATGACGCTGGAACCACTCGTTTCTCCCGATTCCAGCAATCTCATGCTCGGCCACGTGGTTCTGTTCAACAGCGAATACCGCGAGCTGCTGCGGGAAGTTCGGCATCGAGGACCGATTGTTTATATTGATTGCGTCCGGCACCGTCCGGCAACAACGCTCGACGCCTATCCGGGTGAAAGTCCGTTTCACCTGACGATGATCCACGATCTGTATTTGTTGCTTGTCTTGATGAACCGCGCGGAGCCGATACGGATGAGCGCGCAGACGCACGTAACTCCCGACGGACGCTGCGACCTCGCGCTCGCACAACTGCAATGGGAAAGCGGTGCGCTCGCGTCGCTGAGTGCTTCGTTCTTAACGCCGCCGGGAATGGCTGCCGACGGGTTCGACCGCATGGAGGTCTTCGGGCAAGGGTGGGCCGCGCGGCTGCAACCGAATCCGCGGCCGATCGAAGTCTGGGACAGCCGCGCCCGCTGGCCATTCGCACTGGAAGTTCGTACCGAGCCGCACGCTGCCAGCGGAATGCTCGCCGACCAGTTACGTTGCTTTTGTCGCGTCGTGCGTGGCATTGAGCCAGTGCCAATGGGCGCGACCTATCATGATGCCGTTCAGCTGCAGCGGTGGATCGAGCAGTTACAGACTGCCGCAAGCACGCAATCGCAATTACAGGATTGAACACCAATGACGCGCCGAATTCTCCTTTGGCTTGGAATGAGCACACTGCCGTTCGGATCCCTGCTTGCCGCGGACGAATTGGTCAGTGAGGGGCCACCCCCTCCTGTGGTCATGTTCGAGCATTTTCCGGATCGGTTGCACGCCTGCGTGTGGCGCAATTGGGATTTGGTTCCGACGGCAACGCTCGCACGAGTGCTGAGAGCGAATGAGGACCAGCTCACCGCCGTTGCCGCATCGATGGGACTGCCCCCCAATCGGCCGGTATCAGACCGGCATCAGCGGCAGATCTACATCACAATCGTCCGGCGGAACTGGCATCTGTTACCCCTGCAGCAACTTCTGGAATTGATCGGGATGTCGCGCGAGGAGTTCGCATTCCGGCTGCGCGAGGACGACGTTCTCTACATCAAGCTGGGACCGAAGCCGCGCTGTGAACCGCTACGGTATGCAGAACCCGAAGACTCCGCAAAGAGGCACGCGGCCCAGATCAAGGCTGTCGTTGAGCGGCACTTCGGCCAGAAGCTGACTGAGCACCGCGAAGAGCGGTTTGCGTTCGTGGAAAAGTTGAGCGCGGCGCGGCCGCGCAGCGCAAGTTCCGCTCCTGTGGCGGAACAGCAGGGACTGCGTTTCATTTATTCCTACTTCGGCGTGTTTGGCGACCCGTTGATGGACGGCGGTGCAGACCCGTTTCCCGATGGTCTGCTCGAGCGACTCGCGGAAGTGGGTGTCAACGGCGTGTGGATGCACGTCGTCCTGCGTCAGTTGGCTCCGGGCACGCCCGATTTTCCGGAGTTTGGAGACGGACATCAGCAGCGCCTCGAGAACCTCCGGCAGATTGTCCGTCGAGCGGAACGGCATGGAATCCGCGTCTATTTGTACATCAACGAGCCGCGAGCGCAGCCGGAAGCATTCTTTGCCCAACGGACCGACATGGCCGGCGTGCGCGAAGGGGATCACATCGCGATGTGCACTTCCGACCCGCGAGTCCGCAAGTGGCTCAGCGACGCACTCACGCATGTGTTCCGTGAAGTTCCCGGCCTGGGTGGCGTGTTCACCATCACGGCTTCAGAGAACCTCACAAGCTGTGCGTCACACTATCAGCAGAAGAATTGCCCGCGCTGCAGGCAGCGGAGCGAAGCGGAGATTATCGGCGAAGTCAACGCAGCCGTCGAACATGGCGTGCATCGGGCGAGCCCCGACGCGAAAGTTCTCTGTTGGGATTGGGGATGGGCTGGCCACGGTGACGCGCCCAAGCACATCACTCAGATGCCGGCCAACACGTGGTTGATGTCGGTCAGCGAATGGTCGCAGCCGTTCGATCGCGGCGGGATTAAGGGAGCGGTCGGCGAGTATTCACTCTCGGTCGTCGGCCCCGGCCCGCGCGCGACGCGGCATTGGGAATTGGCAAAGCAACGCGGACTGAAGACGGCTGCTCGCGTCTCCTTCAACAGTACATGGGAACTGTCGACTTTGCCCTATCTGCCCGTGATGGACATCGTCGCGCAACATTGCACCAACCTGGCCGGCGCGGATGTCGACGGGTTGATGCTGAGCTGGTCGCTTGGTGGCTATCCGTCACCCAACTTGAAGGTCGCCCAACGCATCATCGGGCATACGGGCATTGATGCGAAGAAGGTCCTGGACGAACTGGCCGCCGAGCGGTATGGCCGCCTCGCAGCGCCCTATGCGCGAAAGGCGTGGAGCTCGTTCAGTGACGCCTTTCGCGAGTTTCCGTACGGTCTGGGACTTTACTCAGCGCCCCAGCAGGTGGGCCCGGCCAATTTGCTTTACCGCACCTCCACGGGATATGCCGCGACCATGACCTGTTACCCTTATGATGATTTGCAGCGCTGGAGCGGGCAGTATCCACCGGAGGTGCTCGCCACCCAGTTCCAGAAAGTGGCCGACGGCTGGGCTGCGGGACTGAAGCCGTTCGAGCGCGCGGTCGAGCAGTCTGATCCCGACAAGAAATCAGCGGCGAAGGAGGATCTTGCCATCGCCCAGGCCGCGCACACTTACTGGGCCAGTGTCAGCAATCAGATCCGATTCGTCGTTGCCCGCGACCAACAGACGCGTCAAGAGAAACCCGAACTGCGCGCCGACTTGAGCAATCTCCTCGATGACGAGATTACTCAGGCCCGCCGTCTTTTCGAACTGGCCCAGCAGGACTCAGGCATCGGCTTTGAGGCGGCGAATCAATACTTCTACGTCCCGCTCGACCTTGTGGAAAAAGTCGTCAGTTGCGAGAACCTGAAACGGCAATCTGCCGAACGGTGAAAACCAATTCATTGACTCCACGATCAGCGGAGCCGCGAGACCTTTCATGACCAATACCATCGACCTGGGCACCAACTTCACAACCATCGACTGGGCAATTGTCGGTCTGTACCTCGTGCTGTGCGTCGCAGCCGGCCTGTACGTCAAGAAGTTTGTGGCAAATATGGGGGACTACGTTGTCGCCGGGCGTTCGCTCAATTCGTATCTCAGTATTGCGACGATGCTCGGTTCGGAAATCGGCCTCGTCACTGTGATGTACGCGGCGCAGAAGGGATTCATCGGTGGATTTGCCGCGTTCTACATCGGGCTGCTCGGCGGACTGTTGTGCCTCGTCATTGGCCTGACGGGCCTGTTCGTCGTCCCGTTGCGGCAGATGGGAGTCATGACGATCCCCGAGTTCTACGAACGGCGATTCAGCCGCGGCGTGCGGATCTTCGGAGGCGTGGTTCTGGCAATTACCGGCATACTCAACATGGGCATGTTCCTCCGCGCTGGCGCCCTGTTTCTCACCAGCCTCACCGGTTTGACCGATCCGTTGACTGTTAAGATCGTGATGACGATGCTTGTGCTTCTGGTGTTGAGCTACACTGCCCTCGGAGGAATGCTATCGGTCGTTGTCACTGATTACATCCAGTTCGTCGTGCTGGCGGTGGGTATGGTCTTCGCCTGTTTGTACGCGCTCACGCACGTCGGCTGGTCGACCCTCGTCGAGACCGTGGGGGTCGTTCACGGTGACGGTGGCTTCGATCCGGTGCAGAAGTTTGGTTGGGGCGAGATCGCACAAAACGCACTCATCGTCGGCCTGGTCAGTACGGCGGTCTGGCCGACAGCTCTCATGCGGGCCTGCGCCGCCCGCGACGTGTCGGTTGTACGCAAGCTTTACATCTGGTCATCCATCGGTTTCCTCACACGCTGGATTATCCCGCAGTTCCTGGGAGTATGCGCCCTTGCCTACATGTGGTCCGACCCGCGAGGCCATGCACTCTTCTTCGATGCCGATGGCCGTTTGTTTGACGACGCCGCTCATGCAAACCTCACGCTCCAGGCCATGCCGCTGTTCCTCAGTCAATTGCTGCCTGTCGGACTGATCGGCTTGATCCTCGCGGGCATGATCGCCGCGCAAATGTCGACAGACAGCAGCTATCTCCTCTGCTGGTCCGCGGTCATCGTTCAAGACGTTATTGACCCGCTGACGGGTGAAAAGCTCTCGGACTCGTCGCGAATGTTTCTCACGCGGCTGTGTATGCTGCTCATCGGCGCGTTTCTGCTGATCTGGAGTTTGTGGTACCCGCTCGGCCAGCACCTGTGGGATTACCTGGCTGTTACGGCGGCAATCTACTTCACGGGAGCGATTGCTTTGCTGGCCGGTGGGCTTTACTGGAAGCGGGCGAGCAGCGCGGGGGCCTATCTTGCACTCGGAAGCGGCTCGCTGGCCGTGCTCGCCCTGGGCGACGTAAGGGGCGTCATCGGGTTGGCCTGGCTCACAGAATGGCAGATTATCCTCGGCACGACGGCGCTGGCCCTGGTGCTGATGGTCGTGGGATCGCTGCTCTGGCCGGACAAAGCATCACAAGCGACAGTCGAAACACACAAAGGAAACCCACGATGAACGGTTGGATGATCCTTTGGGCAAGCGTGCTCATAGCGGCGCTCACGCTCTTCAGTTGTCTGACGATTGCGGTGACGATCGGCGGGTTCCTGGATATCCGCAAGATGCTCCGGCAGGTTGAGCGCCAGCATGAATCGGGTGACCGCAAACCGTCTACGCAGGCCGACGACCTTGAAATGCGACCCTGAGACAACCGCCGCGCAGCTCACCTCTAATCTGCTGGCGTCGTCAGTCGTGA
>JBFWWA010000180.1:0-8296 GCA_050246455.1 Planctomycetaceae bacterium | reverse complement strand
GACACCAGCGCGGCCATGCTGTATTCGCGTTCGAGGCCGACGTCGAGATTGCGGAGAATGGCATCTTCGGCTGCCCCGAGTTCGCCGTGCTGCCCGAGCACGCGCGCACACATGAGGTTCGCTTCCCAGACGTCGGTCGAGTAGGTGAGCGCAAGGCGGGCGGATTCCATCGCTCCGGGCTGATGCAGGTATTCCTGGATCACAGCGCGGTTGGCCATGCCGGCTGCGAGCATTTCATCCTTTCGAAAATGCCCGTTGCCGATGGTCGCGAGTCGCTCGTAGGTTTCCGCCGCTGCGAAGAGCTGGCCGAGTCCCTGCTGCGTGCGCGCGACGTAATACCAGTACGGCGGATAGCATTCCATGAACTCTTCCATCCGCTTGAGCACGCGGAGGCGGACGGTGAGATCCGGCTCCTGCATCGCAATCTGCAGCCGGTCGAGATCCTGCCCGCGGATCAGCCAGCGGTCAGGGATGGTCCGTTTGCGGGCGAGCTTCCAGAACGTATCGAGGAAATGGGATGATTTATCGACGATGGCGACCATCCGGTCTTTCTCGACGCGGAAGGTGTCGACGTCGCGCTTCATGTCGAGGTTACGGTAGTCCCACCAGCTGCGCGCGCCGGTCCGGACGGCATCAAGGTAATGCGCCGTCGCGACCTGTGTGCCGAAATCGAACGAGTTCATTACGAGCGAGTTGGTGAGTGCCCGCTTGTACTGCTCTTCAATAACCATCCGTTCCTTGCCTGCCAGGCGGATCTCGCTGATCTCCTGCAGCACGGCGGTGTAGAGGCGGACGACTTCCTCGTCGGCGATTTCGTTGAGGTTCAGGTTGTTGAGGATTTTCTCCTGCTCTTCGAGCAGCACCCGCTTGGAAGGAGTCTTCTGAATGCGATGAAACGCGGCGCGGCAGTAGTTGAGGCCGACGGCGGTCGATTGCCTCTGCCGGTCATTTTCCTGCGCGGGCGTTTCAAACGGGATCAGAAGCGTGGCAAACAGGAGCGTGAAAAAGCCGAGGAAGATCCGCAGTGGAGAGTGGCTGAGATCATTCGGCTCGGTGCGCAGCGGCTCGAAATCGGGCGAAACGACTTCCGCCGGACTGCTGTTCCCATGGCTGGTGACGGAGCTGTTTTTCGGCACGGCTCCGATCACTCCCGGTCCACGAAGTGCCGAATCGGTGGCGAAGTTGTACGGTTGCATCAAGGGTCGTCTCCTGCCATTTGCTGCGACGGCGGCCCCGGAACGGAATTTCTCCGCAGGCGAGCATCGCATCCACGGAAATTGTAGACCCCGTAGGCCGGCGTGAAGCCGGAACGGACGCCGCGCGACCGGAAGAGTGCCGTTCGATCGGAGAACTCAACGGTCCGGCAAAGTAGAGGGGGGCGTTCGATTCGGAACGAACGGCGAAGTTTCAGCCCCCCGCAAAGCTTCGCGCGCCGGAACAGCCGTCACGCGCGGCGCATCTTCACGTCCGGCAGGGTGGCCAGGGGACCGCTTGACTTGAGTCGACCCGAAGTGCAATTCGCAGACACCGGGCCGAGAGTTGTTGTATTGTCTCAGCCCCAGTTATCAAGCGTGGTTTGCACATCGCTGGGGCCGTGGATGTTGTTCTAGAAAATCACCCACATTTGCGCCCCAGCCACCCGGCCGATTAAGGAACCGGCACGATTTTCTCGACGAGGTCTGCGATGAACTGCATCACCGAGTCCAGCGACGGAAAATTATTCAACACCCACCCGACCGGAGCATAGAACGTCTGGAAGATCGTCTTCGTCGGTTCGTTTGGAATGACTCCGGCTTTGATCAACCACAGGCACATGATCGAAACGGGAAACGCGCTGAGCGGATAGATAGCAAACACCAGGAACAGTGTCCACAGCGTGTATGCTCGCCAAACGGGCCGCTGCTTTTCCTTGTCGGTGGGTTCCATCGCCGACCTCCGCCGGGTTCACTATTGCATCACTTCGCGGGCGCGGGTGCGATTTTGAGTTCGATGTTCTGCGAGCCGAGGGAGCGGCCTGCGGTTGCGATGGCGACCGGGAGGTTCGGGAGCGACTTCGCTTCTTTCTCCGCCGGTGCGGTGACGGAGAGTTCGAACGTGTCTTTGTCGGCCGGAATGGTGACGGCCGCGGTCTTGTAACCTTCGGGTAAGCCACCTAGGGCGAGATCGACCGGACCGGCGAACGGCGCGGTGCGGACGATCTTCCCTTTCACTTTGCCCTCCGCGCCGGCGGCGAGTTGGAATGTTGCGCCGTCGAAGTTCACGGTGACGGCGTTCTGAACTTGCAGGCGGACCGGGGCCGAGTAGAGGGTCGCCAGATAATTCTGCGCGTAGGCGTGCGGAATGACTTCCGCTTTCACGACGACATCAATTGCAGGCTCTGCCACGTCAAGCGGCACATCGATCCGCACCGCCTGGTCTTTCACTCCGGCAGGGAGAATCTGATTCGGGACCGCTGCGATCTTCGCGCGGTTGCCGGCGGCGGGGTTGTTGTTGTCGACGCGCCGATCCGGCTCGGTCGAGACGAGCGAGATCCGGAGATTCTGCGTGGCCGTGTCTCCCTCGGCGGCAATGGCGAGTTGTGCGGTCGATTCAAGCCCCTTGAGAAGCACGGGGGGCGCTGATGCCAGGGCGAGCTTGAGAGGAGGAGCTGGCATGATTCCCATCGGAATCTGGTCTGCGAATCCGGGAATGCGCGGCTCGACTCCCGAGCCGACGACCACTGTTCGCTGAATCGGCGGATTCAAGCCTTCCGATTCCGCCACGATCCGGATGCGGCGCATCACGCCGGGCGAACTCTTCGTGGAAGAGAGTGTCACGAGTGCTTTGCGGTTCCCACCTTCTGCGGGAAGCTGCGCGGGGGCGATTGTCACCGAATCGTCCCCTTCGACACGCAGCTTGATCGGTCCGCCGTAGCCGACGCGATCGACTTGCATCTCCGCGAGGATCGAACCGTTCTGGGGAACGTTCACGCGCGGCGCGGCGAGCGAGAGACGGAAGTCGGGCTGGCCGGGAGGAACGATGCGGATGCGATAACGGAACTGCGGACCTCCTGCCCGGTGCAGGTCGCGCACGAGGAGTTGCACCTGCTTGACGTCGGCCGGCACTGCGAACTCGAGGCCGGGATCGGGGTTATCGGCCCGTTCTTCGCTTCCTGCGAGCATCGTTCCTTCAGGATGCTTGAGGACCACGAGTTCGCCGTCGAGCGCGGAACTGAGCGAACGTGTCGCCAGCGACAGACTCAGCGGCTGCCCGGGGGTGACGTCGACAAGATACCTGTCTTCGTCGCCGGCCGTTTCGATCGTTCCGGTGACGACGACCGGCAGATGCTTGTGTGCTGCGAACTTCGCATCGACCGGCTGCAGGTTGTTGTCGGCAGGTTGCGCCTCGGCGATTTCGGTTCCGACCTGGACCGGACCCAGCGGCGAGGGGGCACGGTCAATCACGGCTGCTTCGCCGATGCGGATGCGATACGGATTGGCGCCGGGGGCGTTGTACGAAAGATCGTGCAGTTCGACAAAGTAGAAGCCGTCGGCCGGTGCGGTGAACTCGGTACGCACGTCGCCACGATTGGAAGCGCGTCCCCATTCGATCACAAGCGGAGCGCCACTGGCCGACTTGACCTCGACGACCGGATCGAGCGCGGCGCCGAGTCGTCGAGTTTCGACTTCGACGGCAAACGTCTGCCCGGCGGATGCATTGAAATAGACCTTTGCCTGTTCCGAGCCGGAAAGCACACCGGTGAAAGCCCCCGGCAGCTGTGCCATCTTCTCGACCGAAGTTTCGGCGGCTGCACGCTGCGGCAGCTTGTCGATAACGATCGGCAGGCTGTTGCTCACACCCGCTCCGCTGACGACGTTGATCGGGAAATAGCCGGTGGCGGCATCGGCGGGGAGAGCAACGTCGACGATGAGCTGGCCGGCATTCGATCCATCAACGACGGTCTGCTTCACGTTTGCGAGCGGGATTTCAATGCGCGGCGTTTCGCCGAGGATCTGCCCTGAGACGGTGAGTCGAGTCATCGCGCCGACCTGCAGGCCGGCGGGGGAGACCGAATTGATCAGCGGCGGCGTCGCCTGCGACAAACCTGCAGACGCGAGTTCGCGCCGCGCAAGCTCGCGGCCGTTCTCTCCAGCGACCTCCACGAAGAGCTGCGCCGCTTCCGATTCGGAAAGTGCGCGCGGGAAGATCTGAAACTCGTCGAAGAGCCCGCTCGTGTACTCGCTGCCGGGCGTGCTTGCACCGATCGTTACGGGGACGTCGTTGAGCAGGCCCGGCACGAAAAGGTCAGTCAGCCAGGCGTCGCGACCGCTCGCTGCTCCGCCGAGGACGGAAACCGGCGTGAGCGGATCGCCATTGGCGAAAAGTCGAATGAGCACGTCGTCGGGGTTTGCATCGGCATCCGCTCCCGGTGCATCTCCCACGGCGAACGTTGCGGTGAGGTGCACAAGCCGGCGCGTGCCGACGACTTGAGAGGCGGAGTAGACGGCGCTTTTGAAGCCCCGTCCGTCATTCACGTAGACCTGAAAGACATTTCCCTTCGGGTGAAAGTTGATGCCGTAGTTCGTGCCGCGATTGTCGGCGGAGCGCTTCGCGACGAGCCCGTGAAACGCGTCATCCGCTGCGTCATGCAGGCTGAGAAAATAGAACGAGAGCGAAACAGCGTCGGGGCGGTCGAGCCGGGGAATATCGCGCAGCTCCGCGAACTGCTTTTTTGCGCCATCGAGAATGAGCGACTGTTTGCCGGTCTGATTCCAGAACGGACTCGAGGCGCGCGAGGCGCCGTTCTGCAGAACGGCTTCGTACTTCTGGTCGGTTCCCGGGACGGTGGCAACGGCGTTGCCGGAGGCTTCATCGAAGGTGACGTCGACGACTGCGTTCGCGCGGATTGGACCGGCGGCGAATGCGGGAGTCGAGAGAGCCAGTCCGAGAGCGCCGACTGCAGCGCCGGCGAGAATGCGAGTGGAACGGAACAGCTTCGTCGCAGCGGGCGAATTCATCGCGCGAAGACTCCCCAAGTGAAGATTCGTAAGGCGGGATCAGCGGACTCGGCAGGACTCTCGATTTCGCGATCTTCAATTCTACCCCCTTTCGGACCCCGTTGTCAGCCACCATGCCCGCCTCTCGGGAAACTCGATCGGGCCGCGAATTCCCGGGAACTTTCTAGAGACGGCCGATTCTCGGCGATATACTCACGGCTGCTTGCTGCTCTCGAAGGATTCATCCCGCAACCCGCCCGCATTCCCTCCGCTGAAGGAACCGCCGCATGCTTGTTCGCATTGCCCGAGGACTGCTGATTGCCGTCGTGGGTTCGCTGGTCGGAGCCGTTGCGTCGGGCGCGGAACCGGAGAAGAAGCCGAGCGGTCCCGTTCCGCAGTACGAATTCGAGAAGATTGTCGTTCCTCCGGCGCGAGCCGACGAGCCGGTGCGCGCGAGCCTCTCGGTCAAAGACGCGTCGAATCATCTGGAGCAGGGTGCGCTTGCCTGGACGAAGCAGCGGAACTGCGTCAGCTGTCATACCAATGGAAGCTACGTGACGATTCGGCCGGCCCTTACCGAAAAGCTTGGTAAGCCGTCGGAAGAGATTCGGACGTTTCTGGTGGAGCAGGTCGACGCGCTCAGCAAGCTTCCGAAGCCGCAACTCGTGTCGGGGACGCGTCCCGCGCAGATTATCTACATTGCGGCGGGTCTTGCGGAATGGGATGCGCATGTCACGAAGAAGCTCTCGCCCGAAACGGTCAGCGCGCTCGAACTGATGTTCCGCATTCAGAAGAAGTCGGGCGAATGGGGCTCGCTCGATTGCTGGCCGCCGTTGGAATCGAGTCCGTACCAGGAAGCCACGGTGGCTGCCATGGCGGTTGCGACCGCTCCGGGCTGGCTTGATGGACTGACTGACGAAAAACTGAAAGATTCCGTCGCGCGACTGAAGACGTACCTGCGCGAGACGCCGCCGCCGCAGGACTACGACCGGATGCTCCTGCTCTGGACGGCAACGCGAATGCCCGATCTCATCGACGGGACGAAGAAAACGGAACTCGTCGAAAACGTCTGGAAGCATCAGCGAGAAGACGGCGGCTGGTCGATCCGCACGTTCGCGAAGCCGGAAGAGTGGGGGAGCGGTAATCGCGCCGAGAAGCTGCGCGCGGAACCAGAGTTTCAGAATCCCCCCAGTGACGCGCACCAGACGGCTCTCGCCGTGATTGTTCTTCGGGATGCCGGCGTGCCGGCCTCTGACCCGCGCATCCGGCGCGCAGTGACGTGGATCAAGTCGAATCAGCGCGAATCCGGGCGCTGGTGGACCCGCTCGCTCAACACGGACACGTTCCACTTCATCACTTACTCCGCGACCGGTTATTCGCTCTGGGCGCTCGACAAGTGCGGCGAACTGCCGGCATCTGACGGAGTGGCGGCGAAGTAGGAAGTCGCAACGGCTACTTCGAGCCGCCGACGCCGCGGCTGGCGCTCGTCCCCCAGGTCTGCTGATTGTGCGCCTGGCTCGCACCGGGTTTGATGGTTAGCCATTTCCATTCCCCCTGATGAACGATGCGGGCGACGAGCAGAATCTGGCCGGCATGGTAGGCAAGGTGGTTCACCGAGCGAGTGACCGCCTGGGGAATCGTGTGTCGTTCGCCCCGGATGAAAACCGGCGTGGCGATGTTGTCGTCGGAGATCTGTGCGAGCGCACTGGTGAGGCAGGACCATCCCTGGTCGAAGTGGGCGAGCAGGGAAGCGCGGTCCCCCTCCCAATCGAGAAACTCACCTTCCCGGTTTCGATTCGGCTTCTCTCCGTCGGTCGTCAGAAAGTCGGTCCACCGGCTTTTGAGATTCCCGCCGAGATGTCTGAGGATGACCGCGATCGAGTTGATTCCGGCCGCCGGACGAGCGAAAAGCTCCTGATCGGAAAGCTGCACAACCGCGGCGTCAATCATCCGGCGATACGATGCGACCGATTCATTCGTCGCTTCCAGCCAGTGCGCATGCGCGTCAACCATAGCAACGACTCCTGCCGATTTCCCGATAGCCCGACTTCCGGTCAGTACATCGCAGTTGCGAGCTTGCGGCGATACGTGCTGACAAGCTCTGATCCTGGCGGAAGCATGCTGAAGATGCGGACCATCGTCGTTTTGGCTTCTTCGCCGAAGCCGGCGCGGTCCCGCTGCACGGCCGTGAGACAGATCTGCAGCGCTTCCTCGAACTTGCTGACGGCGGCGAGCGCTTCGGCCAGTTGCAGCTGCCGTGCCAGATCATCCGGCGCCTGGGCGGCGTGCTTGCGGGCTTCTTCGACCCCCCCCGACTCGGCTGCGGCGGCACGGAGTTCCAGCTGCGACTTGATCTTCTCCGCTTCGGGCTCGAGGAATCCGCGTGCTTCGAGTTCACGGATGATCGAGCCGGCTTCATCGTCCCGTTTCTGCGCGGCGAGTGCCCTTGCGAGCATCACGCGAACGGTGTCGCGCCCCGCTTCCTGTTCGGGAATGAGATCGAGCACTTCACGATAAGCGCGCTCGGCCGCCACCGGGTCCTTTTCCTCGGCGGCCATCCCTTTCTTCAGCAGGTCTTCCGCGGGAGACGGAAGAATGTTTTTGATCCATTCCCGGAGTTGCTCTTCGGGCAAGAGCCCCATGAACTGGTCGAAGATTGCACCGTCACGGAGTGCCGCCACAAACGGAATCGACTGCACGCCGAAAGCCCCCGCGATATCGGGCGATTGATCGACGTCGACTTTCGCAAGCACGAACCGGCCGGGAAACTCTTCGAGCATCTTGTCGAGGAGCGGTGAAAGCTGACGGCAGGGCCCGCACCACGGCGCCCAGAAATCGACGATAACCGGCAGTTCGAGCGACCGCTGGATGACGTCGCGCTCGAATGTTTCCGTCGTGACGTCGATTGAAAAAGCGTTGTCGGCCATCGTTTCCATTCCGCTCGAGTGCTTGCGTTTCAATGTCTGCACTCAGTCTATGTCGCCCGGGCGGAGTCTTCAAACGTGAGGCCATCGCGCGTCGGTCGCGGCATTAGATCGGGTAAATCTGTCCGCACGAATCGACGTACGGTGTCTCGAAGCAGAGCGAGCGGCCTTCGGCAGCGAATGCGGCGACGACGCCATCTTCGAAATCCGAACCGAAGTTGTGGCCGCTCCCCGACGAGGCTCGAGCCGCCCGGGCGGCGATGGGAGCGATTCCCGGCATGCACGCCGCCACACCGACCACCGCGAGTGCCGCTCCGGCAACCGCAGCGGCCCGCTTCACTTCTTTTGCGGAGGTTTCGCGACCGGTCCACTCGGTGATCGCCTTGGCGGTCGACT